>JAUHYU010000018.1 GCA_030426345.1 Bacteroidia bacterium | reverse complement strand
TATCTGGCCGAAGATGTGAAGAAAATGGGTCATCTCACTACTGGGTTTGTAGGTACTCCACTGCTTTGTCAAACCTTATCGGACAATGGTTATGAAGAGCTTGCCTTCATGCTGTTGAATCGCAAGGATTACCCATCGTGGTTGTATCCTGTGACACAAGGGGCTACGACGATATGGGAGCGATGGGATGGACAAAAGCCGGATGGAACATTCCAGAATGTGGGTATGAATAGCTTCAACCACTATGCCTACGGTGCGATTGGAGAATGGCTTTATACTTATGTGGCCGGGATTAAAATCGATGAGCAGCAGCCTGGTTACAAGCATTTTATCCTATCACCACATGTAGGAGGAGGATTGACCAATGCGAAGGCGGAATATAAATCATTGTATGGCAAGATTGTTTCTTCATGGAAAATTGATGGAAATAATATGGTTTATGATATAGAAATTCCGGTAAACACATCGGCAACTGTAATCCTTCCTAGCTCCAATGAGCAAAAGGAATTAGGTTCTGGGAAATACAGTTTTACGGTTTCTTTATAAATGGTTGCCCTCCTTCTGGCAGAGGTAAAAAAAGCCTTTAAAATCCATGGAACATCATTGCCCCCAAAGTCAAACTTGTTGATTGATAACATGACATTGATTGTGGTTTTCATGGATTTTGAGCTTATTTTTGGTTAGTGAATTCAGATTGTATCCAAAAAATCGGGACATGAGACCTTAGTGTTGGTTATAAAGGCTCAAAATCCCATGACCATAATTGAAGGTTATTAAGGTATTTTTTATTCGACACTGTTTTGCTAGATTGTGGTTGCGCACAGGTGATAAAATAACGAACTTTCAGACGTACAATTTGAAAAAAAATATTTGAAGACCATAAACCCCAAACAAATGAATCTCGCTAAACTGATATTACCGCTTCTTTTATGGACTTTTTTGTTGACAAGTTGTGGGAATTCGGAGCCAGAGATCACCGGTGAACTAAAAAAATGGCATCGTGTCACCATTGAGTTTGATGGGCCGGAAACCTCTGAAATGGCAGAGGAAAACCCATTTCTTAATTATCGACTCGATATCACTTTCGTAAATGGCGATGAAAAGTTTGTCGTGCCGGGATTCTACGCCGCCGATGGAAACGCCGCTGAGACGAGTGCAGAAGCGGGCAACAAATGGATGGTCAGGTTTTCCCCCAACAAAACCGGTGAATGGAATTATTCCGTGTCCTTCAAAACGGGAGATCAGATTGCCGTGGCCAACGATCCTAGCCAAGGCCAGAGTGCAGGCTATATGGATGGAGCCACAGGAACTTTCAGCATTGCGTCCAGCGACAAAGCTGGAATCGACAACAGGGCCAAAGGCCGACTTGAGTATGTCGGAGAACCTTATTTGCAATATGCCGAGACGAAAGAATATTTTATAAAAATAGGGGTCGATGCCCCCGAAAACTTATTGGCCTACGATGGGTTTGACGTTTCCACGAATGTGTTAGACTTTAAAAAAAGCTGGGAACCCCACGCTAAGGACTTTCCCGCAGAGGGCGAAAAGTATTTGTGGCAAGGCGGCAAAGGCAAGAACCTGTTGGGAGCGATTCATTATCTGGCCACAGAAGACTTGAATGTATTTTCCTTCCTCACTTTCAACGTCGATGGCGACGACCGCAATGTATTTCCTTATTTATTAAAAGTTCCGGTAAGTGAGTATGAAGCATATTCGAATGACAAAAAAAACAAAAAGGCCTGGGATTCCATGTTTCACAAAACCCGATTTGATATTTCTAAAATGGAGCAGTGGGAGCGTGTTTTTGACTATGCAGAGACGCAGGGAATGTTTTTGCACTTCAAAACCCATGAAACAGAAACCGATCACCTCATGGATCAGGGGGTGTTTGGCACAGAAGGAAAACTGTATTATCGCGAATTGATCGCCAGGTTTGGCCATCACTTGTCCTTGAACTGGAACCTCGGCGAAGAAAACAATCAGCCCATCCCGGAAGTCATCAAAGTGGCCAATTATGTACATGATCTTGACCCGTACAAACACCACCTCGTCATACATACTTTTCCTAACCAGGATGATCGGTATACGGAACTGATTGGCAACCAGTCACCGCTAACAGGCGCATCTTTGCAGTTAACGGAAACTGATTTTCATGATGTACATGGCAGAGTTTTGAAGTGGAGGCATAAATCTGATTCTACGGGGAAGCAATGGGCTTTGGCAGTAGATGAGCCCGGCAGCGCCAAGTTTGCTTTGCTCCCCGATGATGAAGATATGGAGCATGACTTCGCCCGAGGCAATGCCCTCTGGGGAACACTTATGGCTGGTGGATATGGTTTGGAATGGTATTTTGGCTATAGCAGCCCAAATTCTGATTTGACCTGTCAGGATTTCAGGAGTAGGGACCTCTTCTGGGATCAAAATCGCCATGCAAGGCATTTTTTTGAATCCTATTTACCCTTTTGGGAAATGGATCCTGCGGATGAGCTGACTTCAGATTCTAAGTCATATTGTTTTGCTAATCCAGGTTCAGTGTATGTAGTTTATCTTCCCATGGGGCTTGAAACGACATTGATTGATTTGGGCAATTCTGGCGATGAATTTTCAATTCAGTGGTATAATCCGCGTGAAGGAGGCGAATTGGTCGCTGGTTCTGTAGAAAAAGTACAAGCCAATACCAAGGTTTCTATTGGTTTTCCTCCTGCAGACAAGGAGAAAGATTGGGTGGCCATCATTCATTGAGATTAGGACTTCCCGATCAATTCTCCATGAAAAAAGCCTCTAAAATCCATGGTAGAGGTAATGATGAAAATATGTCATTAGCCGGAATATCCAGTTGAATCAAATATTTATGCGCGTTGTATATTAACCCAATAAACCTAAATTTGAAAGGTGGATAATACCTATTCTCAGGCCGTTTTCATTAGTTACCACCCATTTGAAAAAAACCAATGTACTTAATCAACAAAGAACAAAATCGAGTTTCAAAACTAAAGCAAAAAACCTTTTCCGAGTTAAGATTTCGGGAAAGAGATCATTTGCAGGAATGGATTGCAAATAACCCTTCTACTCTGGGAGAGGAACTTTTGATAATTCAAAAGGAATTTAGTGGATTTAATGAAACAAACGAAAGGTTGGACTTGCTTGCGTTGGACAAACTTGGAAACGTAGTTGTTATCGAAAACAAACTGGACGACTCAGGGAAAGACGTCACATGGCAAGCGATTAAATACGCATCATATTGTGCAAGTTTGACAAAACAGGATATTATAAAAGTATATCAAGATTTTTTAGGGTCTTCTGCAATTGCAGAAGACAAACTATCTGACTTTTTCGATGGTCGTGAATTGTCGGAAATTATATTAAATCAAGGATTAAACTCACAAAGACTGATTTTGGTTGCAGCAAATTTTAGAAAGGAAGTCACTTCATCAGTACTTTGGCTTCTGAATTTTAAAATCAGAATTCAATGCCTTAAGGTAACACCGTTTGCCTACGATGAACAACTGTTTCTAAACATTGAACAAATTCTTCCAACAAAGGAAACGGAAGATTTTGCGATTAGTATTTCTACAAAAGCACAGGAAGAAATAGAAGTACAAGAAATTCTCAAAAACCGACATAACGTTCGACTTAAATTTTGGGAGAACTTCATAAATTATAGCAACACAAAGAATAATCTTTTCTCGAACAATTCGCTATCAAAAGAAAGTTGGATTGCTAAAGGAATTGGAATGAGCGGTGTTAACCTAGGTGTCGTGGTTAGTAATTCATATTGTCGAAGTGAAATATCCATCAATCGTGGCAGCAAGGAGGAAAATAAGGAGCTTTTTGATTTTCTATATGAGATGAGAACCCAAATAGAAAGTGATTTTGGTGCGGAACTCACTTGGGAACGTATGGATGAAAATGTTACTTGTCGAGTTAAGTACCAACATGATGGTGTTAGCTACTTTGAAAATGATGAATGGAATGAAATAAACAATTTTTTGGTAGATGCATCAGTCCGAATGGAAAATGCTTTTAAAGAACCAATTAAGAAATTGAACATATATTCAAAACAAAAATAGTCTTGTGTCCAATATTCTGAAACCTCATCTACCAATTTGCTAATTCATGGTTTTTAAAGAGTTTTTAACTGTACATAAAACCCTAAGGGAATGCTTGAACCATATTACCTGAGAATACACACAGACAATTTTTTCTATTCCTAAGTTACTTTCCAAAAGAAAAATTTATTGGCTAATTTGAAGGGTTGAATAAATACCTGAACCCAAACTCTAAACACATGATGCTACCAAACAGAATCTTCGATGTTGTGCTTTTATTTTTTTTGATAATAGCCTGTGTGCCATTGTCCACCTTTGCCCAATCACACCCCCGCATCTATATCAAACAAGAACAAAAAGCCGCGTTTATGCAGCGTTTGGAGCATTCTTCGCGTGCCGCAGAATTCGTTCAGCAACTAAAAGAACATGTTGACCCCTATGTCGATCGGCACCAAACCGATCCCGAATGGATTGTCTCTAGGTTGCAGATGTATTGGAAGACAAAATATGAAAGGGTCTATGTGAACGGAATGGATTTTTCGCATGGCGAAGGAACGGCCCCAGAACCAACAGTGCGATTTTCCGGCTCGCGCGATTGGGCGACTGATTATATTCAGCCCGATTTAGAAGATGTGTTGCCATACATGGACGATGAACGGGGATTGTATTTGCAAAATAAAGAAAAGGAAGGAAAGCCCTGGGAATGGATGCACCCTTCGGAAACGGGGCATATCATCGAGCGGATCAATGAAAGAATAATTGAACTGGCCGAGGATGCTGCTTTTTTGTATTGGCTGACAGGGGAGGGCAAGTACGCTGTTTTTGCGCGTGATATTTTCATGAAATACATGGAGGGAATGTATTTCCGTGAACCACCTCTAACGTTCGAAGATCATAAAAATAAGCTGCTAATGGGGCTGCAGACTTTTGAGGTAATTCACGAACGCATTGTAGAGCATCTTGTCGTTTGCTACGATTTTTTATACGGTTATCTAAAGGAAGATGACGCTGATTTTAATTTGATTCATGACGTTTTTCGAAAATGGGCCGACCAGGAAATCAAATTTGGTGTGCCTGGCAACAACTGGAATCTGATGCAGGCTTTGTACATTACCTATATCGGCTTGGTGTTGGAAAACGATGATTTTTATGAAGATGGAAAAGGACAACAGTATTACTTGGACCAGGTTTTGAATCAAAATTCTGCCAAGCAAAAGGCATTGAAAGATGTGGTGAAAAATTATGATCAGGAAACTGGAATTTGGCCAGAGGTTGCTGGATATAATATGTTGGTGGCCAATGATATGTTGGAGGTTTTTTGCCTGATGGATAATTCGCTAAACAATAATCTATTAGCGCAGTTTCCGATTATCGAAAAAGCAAACCTAGTAATATTTCAGTACTTATTTCCTAACGGTTTTACGGTGGCATATGGCGATGCGAAGCATTCCAGAATTCGTTTTAATGCCTTGGAAATGCTGATAGAGCAGTATCGAAAATATGGCGAGAAAGAAAAGGAAAAGCTCATAACTCAGCAGTTAAAGCGGTTTGTGGAAGATGGAGCATATAGTCGTGATAAGATTGGCTCACTTTTTCAGCTGTTTTTTTATGTCGAGGATTTGATGGATGTTCCGGCGGCTGATTCCTTTTCTGACCTTACGAGTCCGACTTTTTATGGGCCTAACGTAAGTTGGATAGTTCAGCGCAATGGAAATAGCATGGAAAATGGGATGATGATTTCTGAAAATGCCTCTCTGGGAAATCATTCTCATACCAATGGAATCAATATGGAACTGTATGCCAAAGGCATGGTCATTGCACCGGATTGTGCCGCGGGTGTGAGCTATTGGTCGCAGGATCACATTGATTATTACAGCCGTTTTCCGGCACACAACACAGTCGTGGTGGATGGTATTTCCGACTATCGAAACATGAGAGGAACACAGGCATTTGAAGTCAATGCGATTTTCCCGGCAACGGACAAACCCAATCCGCTCCGTGGGGATTTTACTTTTTCTGATGTGAGCTTTACTGAGCCTTCTACCGATGCCTTGCAGCGACGGGTTTTGGGAACGGTGCGCACCAGTGAAAACCATGGATATTTCATAGATATTTTCCGTTCGGCCAGAAAAGACGGGCAGGACAAAAAGCATGAATACCTTTTTCACGGGCAAGGGGATCCGATAGAGCTCATGGGTTTTGAAGGCAAATCCATTGCTACGAAACCTACAGATGAATTATCCTCAGCCAAAGGTGATCTAGTTGGTTATGATTATTATAAAGAAAAGAAAGAAGCAGATTTTGAAGGGAATTTCAAGGCACAATTTTCTATGCCATCACTTTCAAACAATGATGTGAAGGTTAATCTATGGATGAATGGTGATAAAGGAAGAAAGGTTTTTACCGTTGAAGCGCCATACTCCAGGGCGATCAACAAAGCATCGGTACCTGAAGCCCTGTACCACAAATCCTTGCCAACGCTGGTCGTACGTCAGGAAGGCGAAGCTAAGACAAAACCTTTTGTGGCAGTGATCGACCCGTTTGTTGATGGGGAAAATAAAGTCGAGGAAGTGAGCTATTTTTCTGATGTAGATAATGATCAGGGATTTGTTGGGATCATTGTGCGTTCCACTTCCGATAAAGTTGACCATATTTTCAATGATGAAAAGGGCCTAAAAATCCATGAATTTTCCAATGGAAATTTTCAAGGGACTTATGGAGTTGTGAGATCTGATCAAGGAGAAATCAGTTCTTTGTTGTTGGGGAATGGCAGTCAGCTTGAAATGGGTTCATGGAAAATCGAGGCTTTTCAACCTAACGGATCAGTTTTAATCGAGATAGATGGAGCACAGATCACCATGGAATCAGCGCAGCCTTTTGCGCTCACCATGCCGATGAAAAGTAAATCCAAAAAAGCAGTGCTGACCACCATGGACAATTCTGGAGGGCAGGAATTTGTCGGTACGATTATAAAAGCCAAAAAACAAAAGCTGGTAAGGTTTGAATTGCCGGCAATAACCAATTCAACATTTAGATTGAAATATTAACAATGCCCCACAATTATGAAAAAGGTTAACATCGTTTTACTGCTATTAGCATTCTCAATCCATGGATTTTCCATGGAAAAAAGAGACATTTTACAAAAAGAAGCCGTATCGGTAGGGCTTGAAGGTGTTTTGATCAACAACTTTTCTGAGCTCAACTTTCCATCATATCAAGACAGAGCATTTTGGGAGGCCCTGCCAGATGATTTCAAAACTCAATATATCGCTGCCGCGGAATCTATGCTTGATTATAATTGGGAGCATGTCAAGGCAACCGATTATTTGGAGTTTGTACGATCTGGCAATCGAAAACAAGAAGTCTTTGCGGCACCTTATAGTGCACTGACAGCACTGGTCATGGGAGAATTAGTGGAGGGAAAAGGGAGATTTCTGGATCAGATCATCAATGGTGTGTGGTACTATAGTGAGCAGACGTGGTGGGGTTGGTCAGCCCATTTGTATTTGCAGGAAGCTGCTGGTGGATTGCCAGATAGTGAAGATCCAACCATTGATTTGGGAGTTGGTCAGGTAGCCAATACGCTTTCATGGACATGGTGGTTATTTAATATTGAATTTGATAAAGTGCATCCGCTAATATCAAAACGCTTGAAAAGTGAGCTGATGGAAAAAGTAGTTGTGCCCTACTACGAACGTGATGATTTTTGGTGGATGGGATTGGCTGGCAAGCGCTCTGTCAACAATTGGAACCCTTGGACCAACCACAATATGCTTACTTCTATTTTGATATTGGAAGATGATGAAGCCCAAAAGGTTGAAGGCGTGCAAAAGGTTATTCGTTCGCTAGATGTGTTTCTTAATCAATACCCTGCCGATGGTGGCTGCGACGAAGGCCCTTCATACTGGGGGAGAGCAGGAGCTTCGCTATATCAAAATCTAGATTTGCTCAAGAGGGCTACCAATGGAAAATTTGATGTTTATGACAATCAATTGATCAAAAACATGGGTAGCTATGTTTACAAGGCCTATATCAACTATCCCTACTTTATTAATTTTGCCGATGCCGATGCTACTACAAGCGGCCGGCCTTCCATTGTTTACAGTTATGGCAAGGATATTCAGGATTCTGTAATGCAAAAGTTTGGTGCTTTCTTGGCCAAAAAGGATAATTGGGGAATTGAAGTCCCGGGAGGTAAAATTGATGAGCAAATTATGCAATTGATGCTTTTGGATGAAATAGAAAATGCTCCTGAAGAAAATGCCATGATTAGCGACTTTTGGTTGCCTGATACACAAGTAGCTGGAGCGCGCGATAAGGCCGGTTCTACAGAAGGGTTCTTTTTTGCGGCCAAAGGTGGCCACAATGCCGAAAGCCACAACCACAATGATCTTGGTACGTGCGTCTTGTATTATAATGGAAAACCATGCCTGATCGATATTGGCCGTGAAACATATACAGCCAAAACATTCAGTGACCGAAGATACGAGATTTGGACTATGCAGTCCGGCTACCACCAACTCCCAAAAATCAATGGTGTTGATCAAATGCAAGGAAGAAGTTTTGTGGCAAAAAACACCTCTTTCAAGGCTGACAGCAAAAAGGCTATATTCTCCACAGATATTACCAGTGCCTATCCTGAAGATGCCGATGTGAACAAATGGGTGAGGGGCTATCAGCTGGACAGAGGTAAGCAATTTACCATTTCGGATAATTATGAATTGAGTGCGGTTGGCGATAAACAAACCACCATCAATCTGATTACCTACGGTAAAGTCACGAAATTAGCCCCTGGAATTTTACAATTGGAGGGTGATGGTTTTATTTTGGCATTAAAGTATAATCAAAAATCAGTTTCGCCAAAGATTGAATTTGTCGGAGTGACAGATAATGGGTTAAAACGATATTGGCCAGATGGGATAACACGAATTGTGTTTACTGTAAATAATCCGGGAACCAAAGGGAAAAATCAGTTTGTGATCAGCAAATAATATTTCACGGATTTTTGATGGTTTATTATATTCAATTTGGATTGAATATTACAACTCATGTTTTTAAAGCATGGTGCTACCAATCGATGGATTTTAGACCCTTTTTTGCTAAATAATTATTCGTTTGGCTAAAGTGCTTATTGCCAAAAAAACCTTTGTTGGCAGCAAAAGGAGAGGGGTGGGCGGAAGCCAATATTTTGTGCTTATTGGCATCGATAATTGCTCCCTTCTTTTGAGCATAAGCCCCCCAAAGCAAGAAGACAATGCCTTCTTTTTCCATGGAAATGGTACGGATCACAGCATCAGTAAACTGTTCCCATCCCTTGTTTTGGTGTGATCCCGGGCTGTGTGCCCGCACGGTCAAAGTGGCGTTGAGCAGTAAAACACCCTGATCGGCCCAGCGTTCCAGGTTGCCTGAGTTAGGTATTTCTTTGCCTAAATCTGACTTTATTTCCTTAAAAATATTCACAAGCGAAGGAGGAGATTTAATCCCATCATTTACTGAAAAGCACAATCCATTGGCTTGGCCATCGCCATGGTATGGGTCCTGTCCGATTATTACAACTTTCAGGTCATTGAAACTACAATGATCAAACGCACTGAAAATCCTGTTTCCTTTAGGGAAAACTTTATAGCTGGAATATTCTGCTTTTACGAAATCTACCAAAGCTTTGAAGTAGTCTTTTTCAAATTCTGGTGATAGTCTCTCTTTCCAAGAATCGGCAATTTTTACATCCATTATTGATAATTGTGTTTTATTCGTAAATAAATGGAAATCCTCGTGGTTGTCAAAAAAATGGAGGTGCCGATTATTATTAATTATTAATAATGACTCAGCTAATGTTCCGCTAACCTTTAATTTTCGGCAATATAAAGCTGTTTTTACTTTCAATTAAGGATTAGCAATTGTTATGAGGATCTTGTTGTAACGGTTATTCCTTCCATACTTTCTATATTGTCGTCAAAAATATAGCTTGAAATCCATGACTATATATGATTTTGAAAAAAGTGGAGAGAGGAAATTTTGAAGATGTTAAGTCGATCAATGTTATGAATATCCTGAAATTGGTCTTGCTAACTGTTAGCGTTTTGTACTCTAATTTGGTTTTTTCGCAAGCACAGAAGGTAAACAGAGTTTTGATCATTGGCTTAGATGGGGCGCGTCCCGATGCCATTCAATTAGCAAATACGCCAACGATTGATGCCTTGGTAGCGAATGGGACATATTCCTGGGATGCCTTGAATGAAGGCACAACATCAAGCGGGCCAGGTTGGTCCAATATTCTCACAGGGGTTTGGCAAGATAAGCATGGCGTGGTCGATAATTCCTTCAATGGCAGTGATTTTACCAGTTATCCACCATTGTTCAAGCGGATCGAAGAACATGATCCCGATCTTTATACCATATCTATTTGTGAATGGCGGCCAATCAACGATTTTATTATAACCCAGACCGCCGATGAAGTGATCAATACGAGTGGGCCTGCTGATACAGAGGCTAAGGTGATTTCAGCGCTTACTTCTAAAGACCCGGATGTCATGTTTGTGCATCTGGATTCCCCAGACCACGCTGGACATTCTTATGGATTTTCACAGGATATTCCCCAATATATTTCTACCCTGGAGGCAGTAGATACTTCCATTGGCAAAATGCTGGAGGCGTTGGAATCAAGAGCAACACGCGAAGAAGAAAATTGGTTGATCATCATAACGACCGACCATGGTGGCTTGGGTAATAGCCACGGAGGGAGTAGTTTGGATGAAAGAAATGTATTTTTTATAGCTAGCGGAGATAATGTGGAGAAGAAAAAAATTGAAAAAATTGTAGGCGAAGAAGTGCTCATTCCGCCAGTGGCCAATTGCATGGCGGATACAGTAGAGCTTTATTTTGATGGAGCAGATGATGTCGTTCAAATGCCTTTGAGTCCATTGTTGGATTTTGGTACCGATCAGGATTTTTCTGTGGAGGTTAGAATGAGGACGGATATTGCCGCAGATGTCAGTATTGTTGGAAATAAAGATTGGGTTACCGGACAGAATAAAGGTTTTGTCTTTTCATTCAGCGGCGGCACTTGGAAGGTGAATGTTGGTGATGGAAGATCAGGAACACGAGTAGATGTAAATGGCAATAATGTTTCGGACAATGAATGGCACATGCTCAGTGCTACTTTTGATAGGGATGGAAATTTGAATATTTATGAAAATGGAACGCTGGTCGGTACAAAATCAGTTGCCGGTATTGATGATATCACCACAGGGTTGCCGTTTTCCATTGGTGCTGATGGATTAAAAGCCTATGAATTCCATGGATACATTGCGGAGGTTCGTGTATTCGATGCGCTGCTAAGTCCAGATGATATCGCTAATTGGTCTTGTGAAAAACTCAATGACGGGCACAACAAATACGAAAACCTGATCGGTTATTGGAGATTGAACGAAGGGGCAAACTCCAGCACTGCCGCAGATTTGAGTAAATCAGATTTGAAGGGAAATATCGAAGGGGCAACATGGAAAAATGCTACAGTTGGTGAAACAGTCGTAGAATATGATTATTCTGAAACACCTCGTCAAGTGGATGTGGTACCCACAGCATTGGAGTATCTGTGCATACCGATTGACGCGGGATGGGAACTGGATGGGAAAATCCAAGGGGTAGAATGTGTGCCCCCAATCGTCACTGGCCTGGAAGTACTGGAAGAGAAGTCTTTTTCAGTATATCCCAACCCAATCCGTGAAGGCCAAAGCCTTAATTTAACCTACGGTGGTGATGCTATTGGCAGAAGGGTACATGCGATTTTGTATGACAACCTTGGCAACCGCATATTGAGGCAGAAATTGATTTTGGAAAAACAGATGACAGTTGAAATCAGAAATGGGTTGCATATTTCTGCCGGAATCTACACGCTTGTTTTAGAATCTCCCGCTATGTCTTATGGCAAGAGCCGCATCATCATTCAAGAATAACCTATCCATGTTGCACCCCTTTGTCATGATAATACCCTCAAAAAAGCATCTAAAATCCATGGGTTGGCTTGTGTTTCTGATATTTTCCCACTTGGGAATGGCGCAAGAAAACAGGACAATTGATGGTGCTAGCAACAATGCATCCCATCCGAAATGGGGGAAATCAAACAGCCAGTTCCAACGAGTGACCTCGGTGAATTATGGAAATGGAATAGATTCACCAGGCGGTGTAGACTTGCCAAATCCTAGAGTAATTAGCAATGAGTTCTTTGACCAAAAGGATTTTATGGAAAACTCACATGGTCACAGCGATTTTGTATGGAATTTTGGGCAGTTTATTGACCATGATATTACCTTCAACGATTCCGGAACAGGAGAATTGCTCGTGTTTGACATCCCATCAGGAGATATTTACTTTGATCCCAACGCCACTGGAAAGGTGAAAATGAAAGTAGAAAGAAGTGCCTACGATCCTGATACTGGAGGAGCAACGGGTATTCCTCGCCAACAGACCAATCAAGTGACTTCATGGATTGATGGGTCAGTGATTTATGGTTCTGATACTGAAACGGCCAGCTGGCTGCGCACTTTTACTCATGGAAAATTAAAGGTTTCTAAAGGTGATCTGTTGCCTTTTAATACGATAGATGGAGAGTTCGATGGGGCGATAGATATAAACGGCCCAGATATGGAAGGAGGGACGCAACCGGAACCTACAAAAATATTTGTAGCGGGGGATGAACGCGCCAATGAACACGCCGGACTAGTTTGTTTTCATACGCTTTTTGTTCGGGAACACAACAGGTTATGTGAAGTGCTGATGCAAGAGCATCCTGATTGGAATGATGAGCAATTGTATCAACGGGCCAGGAAAATGGTTGGGGCTCTGCTTCAGGTTGTCACATACGAAGAGTGGTTGCCGACTCTGGGAGTCAGTCTCCCTGCATATCAGGGGTATGATGGAGATGCCAATCCCAATATTCTCAACGTGTTTTCTTCTGTTGCTTCCCGGTTTGGCCATTCTATAGTCAATGAGCAATTCGTGCGTCTGGAGGAAACTGGGGAAACTTCAGTTTACGGCAGCATACATCTGCGGGAAGTGTTTTTTAAACCGTTGGTCATTAAAGATGAAGGGGGAATTGATCCGTTTTTGCGGGGAATGGCTACGCAAAAACAACAGCAGCTTGATATGAAAATGGTTGGATCATTGCGTAATTTTCTTTTTGGCCCTCCCGGTTCTAAAGGATTGGATCTCATCGCCATCAATATCTTGCGATCTAGGGAAAAGGGATTGCCCGATTATAATACCATAAGGCTGGATTTCGGCTTAGTGGCCAAAACGAGCTATGCAGATATTACCGATAATGGCCAAATACAAAACACGCTAGGAAGCGTCTATGGAAATATTAATACAATTGATCCTTTGGTGGGCATGTTGGCCGAAGAACCAGTAGAAGGAGCTATATTTGGTGAGCTTATTTATACCATCATGCAGCGGCAGTTTATGGCATTGCGCGATGGCGATAGGTTTTGGTACGAAAACGATAAGTCATTTACTGCCCAAGAAATTGACATGCTGAAAGAAACCCGTTTGTCAGATATTATCAAAAGAAATTCAGAAATAAAGGCCATTCAAGATGATGTGTTTAAAGCGGAAAATAAATTCATTACAGTAGGCATTATTCCATTTGATAATTTAAGAAAGGTGGAGGCTGAAGTATTCCCGAATCCATTCAATGACCATATAAAAGTCAGAATAAAAGCATTGATCGGCGGCAAGGCCGAGCTTACCATCTATGACGTGACAGGAAGGTTGGTACTTGGAAAAGAGCTCGTCTTGACTAGGGGAGATAACAAATTTTCATTTTTGTTAGATACAGGATTGAAGAACGGATTGTATACCTTAACCATCAAATCGGAAGGAGCCAATGGGCAATTTAAACTGATTAAGCATTGATGCTATGATAAAGTCTAGAATTTGCAAATATCTTGGTGGTGTGAAATATTGCATTACGTTTTCTATGGTGTTGCTGATGGTATCCCCGGTTTTTTCCCAATCTATTACCAAAGAAGTTGTCAATACTGCAGGAAAAGATATGGTAAATGAGGGGATGCTTTTATCATGGAATATTGGCACTTTTGGCGATACATTTTTTAATGAGGGCTATATCCTTGAAGGAATCGCTACCGATATGGGGATTGAGAAGTTGGAATTAAAAAATGATGATTTTAACATTTACCCAAACCCGTTTGATGAGGAGATTACCATCAACGCACCGATCGAAATAGGGGATTTATCCATGAGTTTGACAGATGTTAACGGGCGAATTGTGCAGCGCTTTGAGTTGCCAAAAGGTCTACAAACGCTTCATTTGGATCATCTGATGGCAGGAGTCTATCTTGTGAGGATTTTTGGAGAGCAATCAGGATATTTGAAAACATCGAGGATTGTTAAATTGAATTGATATGAAATTTATCTTTATTTTTTGCGCCCTTTTATTTTTCAGCAACATGCTTAGCGCTCAGGTTCCTCATGGCTTTAATTATCAGGCTGTGGCGCGAAATGTGGACGGAACTTTGTTGGCAAATAAGGATATATCTTTTAGAATTAGCTTGCTTCATGGAAAAATTGATGGTTCAAGTGTGTACAGCGAAGTTCACAAAATCACTACGAATAAGATGGGCATGGTGGCTCTGGAAATAGGAAATGGGTCGTTTCCCACCAGTAATTTTGAAGATATAGACTGGGGGTCAGGAAGGTTTTTTATAAAAGTGGAAATGGATGTGCATGGTGGAACTGACTATATGTTGATGGGTACTTCACAGTTGCTGTCAGTTCCATATGCGATGTATGCCGAAAAAAGCAGTAATGGAATATCTAAAGATGCTCAAAATATAAGCGGAGAAAAGACATTTATGGATCCTATCAAAGGAAAGCTCGTCGGGTCGGTAATACTAAATTCCAACGCTCCGGCAGTTGCAGGTTCCATCCGGTGGACGGGGGAGGATTTCGAAGGGTATAATGGGGATTCATGGATATCGCTTACAGCCGGAGGAGGTGCAAATAGTCAAACAGACAGTTGGCAGTGCGGTGATCCTCTGATTGACACGCGAGACGGTCAGATTTATGGCACGACTTTGATCGGCAACCAATGCTGGACTTCTGACAATTTGAATTTTGATGCCGGAGAAGGTAGCTATACAGGCACAGGCACTTATGCCCCGGAGGTGGCCGGTAGATATTACAATTGGGCTGCGGCCATGGGTATTGACCAATCGTTCAATAATTCTACATACCAAGGGAGTGATGCTGCGGTGCAAGGAGTTTGCCCTGCAGATTGGCATCTACCATCCCATGCCGAATGGGTTTCTTTAGAAGAAATGGCCGGGGGCAACGGTATTCTGTTGGAAGGTCAAAGTGGATTAAGTTTCAACATGAAGTTTACCGGGGATCGATTGACAGATGGTGTTTTTGCGAACTCCGGCATAGCAGCCATCTATTGGACAGCAACTCAGGATTCAGAAAGAGATGCCTGGAAAAGAATAGTTTTCAAGGAAGAAAGTTTTATAGACCGCATCATTATTGGAAAAGAGTTTGGCTTTTCTGTTAGATGTGTGAAGGACAATTGAAAAGCGGCATGTCTTTTTATGCGCTATCCTACCTCAGGATAGGCTGTTCCTTTTCATGTAACCACCTGCTTAAATATCCATAAAAGCATCTAAAATCCATGAATTGGCCATGGATTTTCATAATGTCTTACATGGTTAATTAATCTGATTTTACCTCCTTATTATGAAATAGGCAAATTATATTAATAATGATTAATAATATATTAATTAATGATATTGTTTGCAATTTATAGCTGTCAGCACGATACATTTGGGAGATGCTCAAAATAAAATAAGCGTGTTTAAAGAAGGTGTTTGGCCTTCTGCAATTCGTCTAGAATTAATTTAGCACCATTGATCCGGGCGAGATTGAATAGTTAAATTACATACATAAGCAAAGTGGATAAAATAAGTAAATATGAATAAACAGTTACGAAAGAGAATGAAATTTTCTGGATTGCCGTCAATAAGTTGGAGAGTTTGGGGATTGTCCTTTACTGTTTTTAGTCTGATGATTATTTCTTCCTGCGAGGAGCAGGAAAAGGAGCCACTTATAGTGGCTGATTTGCCTGAGAAGCCTGTAGATGATAGGTTGGTGGGAATGGAAGCGACTTTATGGCACATCAACCCTGCCACCGGAGCGCCATACACCGATGAAGAGCTGGCAGGCCTACCCTACAATCCTTGGGAAGAAGAATATTACAACCCGGGAACCGATTTCGAAATTAGTATAGTTTCTCAGCTTGAACCCCAACAAATTCAGGTTTTGATCGGAGACAATGAGGTGTTGGAAGATTTGGCAATTCCTGCAATCAATGGCGACGATGAATATGTGTCGACCTATTCATCTAGCTTTGACATTCTAGGATTTGGCTCTGGTGAGGAGCGAATACTTTCATTTGCGATTGTATATAACAATGCAGATGCAAGTCAACCCGCTTCGGTTCAGACATTGGACTATAAATTTCATATGGCTAATATTCGTCCTAGAGCTCTGGCTTTCTTAAAGAAAAGCGATGGCGAAATCTTGGAGATCAAAACACAGGTTTCTGGCGCCAGTAGTATGTTGGACGATGCCTATGGACATATTTTCACCTTTGATGGTGCAGATGATTATCTCACACTGATTGATTCCGACGATCTTGCTTTTAGAAATGCAGGAGATTTTTCAATTTCTATTTGGATTAATACAACTTCTTCTAATGATGATCCCGTAATTATTGGTGATAAAGATTGGGGTAGTGGAGGAAATAAAGGGTTTCTGTTCGCGCATATAGGTGAAAAATGGAAGCTTAACCTTGGTGATGGAGCCAGTGGTCGGAAAGACCTTACAGGTGGAGTAATCAATGATGGAGTATGGCATCATTTGGCTGCCACGTTTGATAGAGATGGGGATGTAGTCATTTATCAGGATGGTGTAGAGATGGGGCGTACGGATTTATCGTCCACTGGAGATATGACTAGCGGATTCCCAATTCGCTTAGCACAGGATGGTACAGCGGGATATGGCAAGGTGTATGAAGGCATGACCGGTGAGCCGATCATCTTTGATTATGTCTTGAGCGATGGAGAGATTGCAGGATTAAATGAAAATAACCTTGATAACAATACACAGCTGCGCAAACAAGATGGCACATACATGGCCCTACCAATCATCAACTCTTCTGTAGATCCGGTTGCAGAATTGGTAAATAGTCGTGAACGATTTGTAAGAACTTTTAATGGTTCTTCAGAATACGCTACTATTGATGATGCCGGGTCTCTTGATTTCAGACATACGGGAAATTATTCAGTAGCCATTTGGGTAAATACTACAATCTCCAATAGTGATCCTGTATTCATAGGTGATAAAGACTGGAACAGTGGAGGGAACAAAGGTTTTCTCTTGGTTCACAACAACGATGAATGGAGGTTGAACTTAGCGGATGGTAATGGTAACAGAATTGATGTTAAAACCGACGGATCTGAGTTTAATGATGGAGAATGGCATCTTTTGGCTGCTACGATCGACAGGAGTGGCGAGGCAGTAATTTATCAAGATGGTGAAATATGGGGTAGTGCAGATATATCATCCTTCGGAGATATGGATAGCGGATACCCGGTTCGTATTGCTCAAGACGGAACGGGTACATATGGCTATTGGTATGAAGGGAGCACTTCTACGGCCTACATGTTCGACTATGCTTTATCTGCAGAAGAAATGCTTTTATTATATAATGAATAAAAAATGACGTGCAAATGCCTCTGGTGATTGCACGTTCTTTCAATTCATTTCTACATAAATTTTAATACTATAACCAACTTTAAATCAATAATAATTTTTAAATATTATGATAATATGACAAAAAGATTACACAAAAGGGTCAATTGGCATATAAAGCTTTTTGGGTGTTTGATTCTGTTGCAATTACTTTTCGTTAACAATATGATTGCCAATGTGCATGATGCGACGGAAACAGACAAAGATTCCGGGCAATTGGCCTCCGCAGAAAACGATTCCATTCCTAAAGTGGAAAGTTACAAGATCAATCCAAAGAAGATTTTTGGAGATGAACTGAAAGACATACCATCAGCCGATCTCGAAGATCTGTTGCAAGGTAGGTTGTCTGGTTTTTTTGTTAAAAATTGGAATGGCGCTCCCGGTATTCAGAGTGTAATGGGAGTTAATACTGTCAATACCTTATCTATGGGAATTGACAATCGGCCATTGATCCTAATCGATGATGTGCCGATTTTTGTAGATCCTTCCCAAGCATCGGAAATTAATCCACTTAGCGAAATCAGCCCAGAATACATTGAATCAATAGAGGTTCTCAGTTCTTCTCTCTCCATGGCCAAATATGGGGCAAGAGGTGCTAATGGGGTTATTTCTATTGTCACTAAAAATGGTAGTTCCTATAATGGTACGCATATTTCTCTTAGCGTATCAGGAGGTGTGAACTTTGAACCGGAATTGAGGTCGACAATAAGTGGCAACAGTGAAAGAAGCCGTTTGAAGGGACTATACAACAAAGCGATTGCGCTTCCCGGCGATCTAGACGGTATCCAACTGCCAATGGTACTGACAGATAGCTTAAACCCTTTTTATGGTTATCATACCGATTGGCAGGAAGATCAGTACAAACCACGTTCTGTTCAGAATTATAACTTGAAGATTGGTAATAGTGGCTCTTTTGGTCACTACCTGCTACACCTAGGATATTATGATGATAAGTCTCCAAAAGAAGATGTAGGTCTGCAACGTATGAATCTTAATCTTAATACAAGGTATAATGTGACTGAGCGGTTGATACTTGATGTGATGCTCTTGGCGAGCCGTGCAAATCGAGGCAATGCCACCTCCAATTTGTTCAATCCTTCATTCTTTGCTGAAAACGATGACCTTTCTGTTTTTCCGCCTACAATTTTTGAAGATGATGCAGAACTCAGGGATGATAACATCAATAACCACTTGCTGACAAATATAAATTTGGGATATGACATCACAGACAACCTGACTTTTAAAACAATGGTTGGCTTAGACTATGAAACTGGAAGAAGGGACTACTTTATTCCTTCTACTATCAATGATGGCAGAATATTCTCCCTAGCCTCTACAAGTACTAGACAGCGAATTATTAATGAGAATACACTGAATTACCGACAACTTATAAACGATAAGGCAATTGAAATTACTGTCGGTCAGAGTATAATTATGGATGATGTACAATATAACGAAATCACTGCTGATCGTGATGGAGAAGGAACTAGTAACTTTGTGAAAACTATAGGTAGTAACTACTCACTAGCAAGTAAAGACGGAGGAAGTATTATCGCCCAAAATTCATTACTTTCTTTTTTCGCAGAGGCGAGCTTTGAAGTTGCTGAAGGGTTGGAATTGAATGGCGTTTTGCGTGCAGATGGAACTTCTAAATTACCGGAAGATCAGCGATGGGGAATATATCCAGCAGTTGAAGCCAGTTGGGATCTTGGAAATGTTTTTTCTATTGACAACACAGGCTTTCTGTCACTCGCAAGTTTGAATGCCGGAATAGGGAAGTCAGGCTTATTGCCAACAGAAGATTATCTCTGGAAAAGCGATACACGAACTATTGGTGGCTATGACAATATCACCGGGGTCACCAGATATGCAAGACAAAATGATACATATACAAACCCTACCTCTAGTAATTTCAATGTAGGAGTGGATTTAGGTTTGTTTGGCAATAGTATTTTTGTCAATGCCGAGTATTTTTCTAATGATATCAAAGACTTTCAGTATCAGGTAATGTTGCCAAATACAGTTGGTTATTCTGACGAAATCAAAAACGGCATCGGTATAAAAAATACTGGGTTTAACGCTGCACTATCTTCAAATATCCATTTTGGAGAATTATCATGGACTGCAAGATTGACTGCATCTGTTATAGCAAATGAGGTTACTGCTATGCCCGATGACGCGAATAACATAACATTCGGTTCTATCTCAGAAGGGCGGCCAATCAATGGATTTTATATGCATGCTTCCGATGGTTTCTATGCCAACGATGATGAGGTTCCGGTAAACCCTGTTACAGGATTTAGGGTAAGCTATGCCGGGGTGGAATTAGGTGAAGGGATGCCAAAGCTCCTAGATAAAAATGGAGATTATATCATAGACCAAAATGATAAATATTATGCAGGGAGTCAGCAACCGGATGTGTTTGGCGGGTTTGGAAATACGTTTGAGTATAGGGGATTTTATCTTGACGCCTTGTTTTCGTATGCTTTCGGTGGCGATATTATGGTTCAGTCTGTCAGTAATCGATATTCTTCAGATGTTGGTGAATTCAACAGAGGGATGTTTGAATCTTTGGAAGGCGATACAGAATACTACATGTTAAGATCAGATGATGATAACGTGAGCATCCAAGGTATTTCGGCCATTGAAAAAGCATCTTATATCAGGTTGAACAATCTGACAGTTGGGTATCGGTTAGGAGATGCAGCACTTGTAAAATATGGCTTCCAGAATAGTAGGATATTCATTACCGGGAAAAATCTGTTCGTGAGCAACTCGGGTTATAGTGGATTGGATCCTGAAGAAAATAGGGATGCCGTCAACGAATTTAACCTATCTACAACAGGTGTTCCTCGATACAAATCAATTTCAATTGGAATAAGCATAGGATTATAATTATGAAAAAACTAAAACCTTTATATATAAAGTTCTCCCTGCTGGTATTCATGGTTCTAGCTGGCATTTCTTGTGATACGTTAGATGTCAATGACCCTAATAAGGGAGAAGAGGATACCTTCTTTGTGAACAGGAAAAGTGCGGAAATGGCAGTTTCTGGGGCATACGTTCTCGCGAGAAGAGCAACGCTTGAGAGAAGTTCATGGGCGATGTATAGTGATGTACGTTCCGGGATGTTAAAAATTAATGGATCGGAATATGAAGATTTCCATGAGCAATCTCTCAATTCTCCACAGGCACTATTTGCTGATTTGCGGGATTGGGGCAGATTCTATGATGCCATCACTCAATGCAATGTGGTGATAGAAAAAGTGCCTGAAATCCATGAATTTATCACTTCAGAGGAGCAAGCGCAGTTTGTAGCCGAAGCCAAATTTTTGAGAGCACTTCTTTATTTCAACATGGTGAGAATATGGGGAGATGTGCCATTAATCACCAAGACTGATCAGATAGATGCCATGTCGAGAACTCCACAAACAGATGTACTTGAGGCAATAATCAATGATTTGAATGTGGCAATGGATGATCTTCCTGCTATATACCTTACAGTTGATGGTGAAGATGATCAATTTACTTCGAGAGTTAGGGCAACTAAAAGTGCAGCTAATCTTTTGCTTGCTCACATTTACACAATGCTGGGCAATTATCCACTCGTTCTGTCCGCTGTTAACGAAATCGTAGATACAGAATATTACGAATTAAGAGACGGAGGTTTTATTCAAAATGTATTTTCTGGAATCACAGAAGAAACCATCTTCAGTTTTGTCGCAGTCCAAAGTACCAATGATGATTTTGAATTGTCACGAGTTGATAGGGATGTGTTTAACGATGACATATACTATAACGGCAAGGTGTCTCCTCGGGTAGAGGCTATGCCATATGCCGCCATCAATGCTTTATATAGTGGGGCGGATATTCGTAGGAGTAAATACTTTTCTATTGATGATGTTGCAGAATCCGTAGAACTGCGAAAAATTACCAGTACGACTATTGTGAATGCTGGCTTCTTGCGATATGCAGATGTGTTGATGCTTGGAGCGGAAGCCACAATGGAGTCCGATCCTGTAGCTTCTGAGGCCTTTCTGAACCAAGTGCGAAATAGATCTGGTCTAGCAAACTATGACATAGCTCTGGATGGACCATTGAAAGATGCCATTTTAACTGAAAGAAGGAGGGAATTTTATGCCGAAGGGCATGACTTTTATGATTTGGCAAGGTTTGCTAAACTCTCAGCAAATGTCGCCAACATATCTCCTGCTGATGTAAGAGATGGAATTGCACAATGGCCATTGTCAAGCGGTGCTTTTGATAACAACGCAATGATGACCCAAAATTCTTTTTGGAATAAATAATATATAACTACCATGATGAAAAATATATTCAAAATGAAATTGTTGCTGTTTGTGGTTGTTGTAGTCGCAACATCTTGCACAGAAGGCGACCATTTGATCATTTCAGGGCCTCCGGCTAATAGCGTAAATGCTACCAACTATGATTACTTGAATTCCTTACCTGATAATTTCAGTGAGTTGATTAAGGTAATTGATAAAACGAATCTCATGGATTCAATCAATCGCGATGATGTCACATTTTTTGCCTTGCAAAATGAATCTATTCAGGCCTACCTGGGTAGTCAAGATTACGCATCTGTCGAGGATGCTCCCGTAGATTCTCTTTCTAAAGTACTGCTAAAATATGTGATTGATGGCAAGATGCTTCGGGAGGATTATGATACTGGCGGAGCTGATTTCGTAACAGCCGGTGGAAATATGATGAATGTGAAAATCAAACTTGACGAATATAAAGGTGTACAGAATGTAGGGGCACGTAATATCATTTTGACAGACACTAAAATATATGCTGAACTTATAGAGTTGCGGATAAGCACTGCACCTGCCGAGGCCTTGGTTACGACCGGAGATATTCAAACAATAAACGGTGTAATTCATGTTTTGGAAACAGCACATAGGTTTGGATTTTAATAAAGGAAAAATGAAAGAAAATAAGTTAGATATGATGAAAAAAATACTACTGTTCATTTTATTTCTGGGTTGTATGTCTAACGTGATGTATGCGCAGGATGGTATTTTGAAAGGAAGAGTTATCGGGGAAGATGGTGAAGGCCTACCTGGTGTTTCAGTGATTTTATCTACTGGTACTGGTACGGCAACGGACTTGGATGGCAATTTTCAGGTGTCTGTGAATGGAGCAACAAGTGTCTCCTTCAGTTTTGTCGGATACAAGACTCAAGAGATTACTATTGGAAACCAGTCCGTGATCAATATCTCTCTAGAGGCAGATGTAGGGCAGTTGGAAAATGTTGTGGTAATTGGATATGGTGAGCAGAACATCAAAGATGCTGTTGGATCCATTGCCAATCTAAAAATGAGTGACATCGCCGGCACCCAAATGGCAGAAAATATGGAAGGGATGTTGCAGGGAAGGATAGCAGGCGTAAACGTCCAAGTTAACTCAGGAGAGCCTGGTGCAGCACCAGTAGTAATTATAAGAGGGCTGGCAGCTGTGACACGTGGAGGAAGTGATGTAGTGAGTGAGCCACTTTATGTAGTGGATGGAATTCCCATACTTTCTCAAGCTACCAATGAATTCAACGTAACAGGAACCAACGTGCTGGCAGATATTGACCCTAATGATATTGAAGATATTTCCGTGTTGCGAGATGCTTCTGCTGCAGCCATTTATGGTTCTAGGGCAGCAAATGGTGTGATCTTGGTAACTACAAAAAAAGGAAAGCGTGGCAAGCCACAGATCAACATTTCATCCTTGGTAGGTTTAAGTATAGTTCCTCAGTTGCAGGATGCAGCAGGGGGAGCTAACGAAAGAAGGCTAAAGGTGGGGTTATATGAGCAATACAATCCTTACTTGGCACTACCCGCCATTCTTTCAGACAGTATCAATCCCTATTATAATAACTCTACTGATTGGCAAGATGAGGTTTATTCTATGGGAAATACGCAGAATTATAATGCGTCAATTCGAGGGGCTGGTGATTTTGGTAATTATAGCCTCAGTATGGGACACTTTAGCAATAAGGGGATAGCTATCAATAGTGAGTTCAAAAGGTCTAATGTTTTGATGAATAGTACCTTTTACGGTTTTGATAATAAATTGTCCATCAATTCTGTTATTGGGCTTTCTACCACAGATAACTCAAGAAGGCTTTCAATTGCGGAGCCGGCGTTTACATCTTCACTCATGCCGGCGCCAGATTCTCCTTTGTTGAACGGTTTTGATGATGAAGTAAAATACAGTGATGCAAATGTCAACAATAGGATCAGGGCAAACCTGAATATTTCTTATGATTTTTTAAATCATCTTACCTTTAAAACTTCTGGTGGTATTGACTACTCAAGGGCAAGGAGTGATAAAAAATATCCGGAAGAAATTGTTAGGATCAATGGAGATGATGATATAGATCGGTCTACCGAATCTAAGCTTGGAGAGAGCCAGAATTTGATATTGGAAAATACACTGACGTATAAAAATACTTTTAATGATCGACACTTTGTAGATGTGCTTGTAGGGCAAAGCACTCAATATTCTCAGTTCGAATCAACAAATAGCTCTGGTAACACCCAACAAGAATCAATTAGCGAGACGGTAAATTCACCCAAGGCCATAGCAGATGGAGAATCGAACTATTCTGCCTATGCTATACTCTCATATTTTGCCAGAGCCAATTATATATTCAACGAGAGATATTTGATATCCGGATCGTTGAGAACGGATGGATCCTCGAAGTTTGGCGATGATAAAAAATGGGGCTTATTTCCATCAGGGGCTATTGGATGGACCTTTTCCAACGAGCCTTTCTTGAGTAATATGTCATTTCTGGATTTTGGAAAAATCAGGGCTAGTGTAGGTTTGTCAGGTGGACAATTTACGGATGATTATCTTGCACAGGGTATTTTGGAGCCAGCTGCAAGTTATGGTGGACAGGGAGGTTTTACTCCAGTTTGGACTGATGGATATAGAAATGCTGATCTTACTTGGGAACAGACATTAATGTATGACCTTGGTTTGGATATGGAAATGTTTGACACTCGAGTGAATCTTACAGTAGATTACTACCATAAACTTACACAAGGTTTGCTACTAACTACTGACTTGCCAAATACTTCAGGGTATGTTACCATCTTCAAGAATGCGGCAGATGTACTCAATCAAGGTGTGGAAATCACCATCAATACTGTTAATATCCAAACCAATGATTTCACTTGGTCTACCAATTTGAATTTTGCTTACAATAGAAATAGAGTTACCGAGATTGTAGGAGGAAATGAGGATATTATTAGAGATGCAGGTCGCGGATCCATTATTCGAGTTGGACGCCCATTAAATGGTCTTTTTCAGTTCATCTCTGATGGAAACTATCAAAGTGAAGAGGAAGTTCCTGTGAACCCGGTGAATGGACAAAAACTTCGAGGATGGGATGGTAAGGATCTAGTAGCTGGAGATCGAAAAATAATAGATCAAAATCAAGATTATATCATAGATGTAAAGGATAGAGTTTATGCCGGTGACCCTAACCCTGATTTTGTTGGTGGATTTAGCAATAACTTCACTTACAAAGGTTTTTACCTTAATACACTCGCAAACTTTGTTGTGGGAAGAGACATTGTAAACTCTGCACTTTTGGATCGCTTGCAGTTGGGTAGTGGCTTTGCAAGTGGTAATATACCTAATTTGCCAGATTATAGTATTTGGCAACAACCTGGCGATATAGCCTTTTACCCAAGCATAAACCCATGGAATTCCGTGGCGCAGGTGTTAGATGATGACGCAGCTTATATCGAGGATGGATCATACTTCAGATTACAGACAATAACTCTTGGATACAACTTTCCTAGAAGGATATTGGATCGCATAGGCCTCCGAAGTTTAAGGGCATACAGCACATTAAATAATGTAGCAATATTTCAAAATTACGGTGGTCCTGATGCAGAAACCGTGTCTATTTCAGGATATGACACTTCTGGTGGATACCCAAAGCCACGTTATGCATTGTTTGGTTTAATTATTGGCTTATAAAATTATTATAATGAAAAACATAAAATTAAAAATAGTCTTTTTCTTCCTGTGTGTTTTAGGGGTGAACACTGCATGCCATGATCTTCTCGAGCAGGAGCCTATCAATACTATTTCTCAAAAATTGTTTTGGAGAAATAATAATGATGCACAGCTGTCTGTCACAAGTATCTACTCAATTTTAAGGAGTTCTCTCGAAGGGCTTACTAAAGAGGATGTACCTACATCTGCTAGAAACGGTGCTTGGGGGGATTATATGATTTATGGAGATTCTAGGTCAGGGGATTGGGTAAACCCTGCAGATAATGACAATGATTGGAAGAATATCATTGCAAATAATCTACGTGCTTTCCCAACATTGAGAGATTTGCATAACTGGAGATTATTTTATCGTGTAATTGAGCAGTGTAATCTGGTACTGGAAAACGTGCCGGGTATTGCTCAAGATATTACTGAAGAGCAAAAAAAGGTAGCTATGGCCCACGCTTATTTTGTGCGTGGATTCGTATATTTTTATATGGTGAGAATATGGGGAGATGTGCCTCTGAATTTAGTCTCTGAAAATATTGAACCTCTTGGGCGAGAGGATCAAGAGGTAGTATTGAGACAGGCAATTGAAGACTTGAAATTGGCTGAGGCTGATTTGCCATTGGAGTTTCTTGTGGATGGTGTGCAGGACAGATGTACTACAAAAACTAGGGGTTCTAAGGGTGCTGCAAATGCCGTTATGGCTCATGTATACATGTGGCTGGGTGAAAATCAGAATGCAGTTGATGCCATTAACAAAATTGAGCAAAGTAATATTTATCGCCTTTTACCTATCGAAGGCTTTCGGGATTTGTTTGATGGGGGGTGTAGCGACGAAGGTATATTTGAGATTTTTTACTCCAATGATGTCGGGGAAACAATCGGATACTATGGTTCTTCACTCACTTGGTATTATGTGAAGCCTTTCACATCAAGAGAGGAGGGGTCCTTTGGTATTCCTAAAACGAAAATACTGGAAGCGTACACATATCCCAACGACAAGCGCGTTGCAGAATTCTTCATGAGTATTGGGCCTCCACCACTATATGAAATCAACTCTGACCCATTGGCCAATGACGAAAACCGGGTTATGTTTGCTAAATATAAAAAGGCTCCTAATGAAACTTATGATTTTGACCATAACATCATGCTGTTTCGCTATGGCGGGATTTTGTTGTTGAGGGCGGAGGCCAATGCCAAACTAGGCAATGTGGATGCTGCATTATCTGATCTAAATAAGATCAGGGACCGTGCAGGTATCGCAAGATATGATAATACCAACCCTGTCGATTTACTAGCCGAAATACTACAAGAAAGAAGAAGGGAATTAACAGGGGAGTCACACCGCTTTTATGACCTAATGCGAAATGGAGTACTGCATAAATTTACAGGTTTTATTTCCCAAGCTGATGAAGATAATGGAGCAGCATACTGGCCTGTGGCAGATGAGGCTTTCTTAAGCAATCCTAACATGACGCAAAATTCCTTTTGGGAGTAGTAATTCTGCAATTATTAAATGGAAAACATTATGAAAAATAAAATAAAAATATTTTCACTTTCATTGGCGATACTCGCTGGATGTCTGGCGGGTTGTCAGGAAGAATATTATTTTGATGGTGGCGTGTCGAGTGGTGAGATCGGAGCATCCACTTATAATTATTTGGAGGCTACACCAAAATATTTTGATACACTTACTTGGGTTATTCAACAGCAAAATTTGGAAGATTTAGTAAATGCACCGAACAATACATTTTTTGTTCCACAGGATAATTCATTTGATTTATTTCTGAAAAGGTTGGAAATGGATCCAACACCAAAATCACTAGATGAACTTCCTGAAGCAGTAAAGGATACTTTAGGATTTTTATTGAAAAAGTATGTGATAATGGAGCGGATACTAGCGGAGGATGTAGCTGATGGAAAAAAAGAATATATCAATGCTAACGATGAACAAGTCAGTGTATTTCTTATTAGTACTCCAAGAGGAGGTGTTCCTGGATATGGGCCGAAAATTCTTGCTTATACGGTTCCCGTTGTTGTAGAAAATATAATAACAGGCGAGGATATGGAAGTTGAAAGGACTGTTACGATTAGTACTTCTGATTTGGTTTCAACCAATGGGTCGGTACATGTTGTTGGTGTGGGTCAAACGTTTGGATTTTAAATATAGGATAATGGAAAGAATAAAATTAATCTTACTGATAATTTGCGTTGTGTGTGTCTTTGGTTGCGAGGAATCAGAAACAGAAGGGACGTTGTCGGTAGATATAAAGTACAAGGATAAAAAACAGACAATTGTTACCGGATTGGGAAATTCACTGGGGGAATTTCTTACCTCTAAATCTTCGTTGCCAATTAGATTTGAAATAGAAAATGTAGTATCTGAGAATGGGACGAATACAGAAACTTTATTTGAATTAGTAAAAGCTCCAATAATTATTCAGGCACTTAATGGTGATGAAACACCAACGGCACTAAAACTGAAGTCGGATACTGTAATGATGCCTTCGGTAAGTATAGAGGAGTTTACAGGGAAGTTAATTGTAAGGGAAGGAAACAATCTTTTAGCTGATAAATACCATTTTGACGTTCGCGTTACCAATGTATCAGGATCTCTGGTTTTAGAAGATGCTCTGATCTTGGAAGTAAAAGATTTCGATGTATTGGATTTTAATAACTTTATCACAGGAGTTCCAGTCATAGAGCGTCTTGGGGATACTCCACATCAAATCCTGTTTACTGCATTTAATGAAAATGCTGAAATAATTCCTGCAGAATCCATAGATTTTATTGGCGAGCGAGATGCTGGATTTAGGGGAATATTTGTTGATGATACTGCTGATGGAGAACTGTGGAATGTAAATTTCCCGGTAAAACCCGCAAGTACCTATGTATACCTGAACGATGAGCAGCGGTTTATAAATTTTGCGCTTGGAAAGCCAGGTAATTATAAAATTACGTTTTACAAATAATTTGTTGAGATATGAGATTTAAACTATTACTCACAGTACTAAGTGTTTTGCTTATAGTTGGCAATAGCTTTGCGCAACAAAGAGTGCCCAAAGTATTGATTGTTAGTCTGGATGGCATGAACTCGGATGTATGGGATGCAGCTTACACACCAAACATCGATCATATGATCAGCAATGCAACCTATACATACAATGGTCTTACATTGGGTCCAGCCTTTAATTCTACCACTTCGTCTTCGATTTTGACTGGGGTTTGGCCGGATAAGCACATGGTAGATTCTGCGTATCAAAACAGTGATTTTGCAACTTACCCACCCTTTTTCGACTATTTGGAAATGGATGGGATAAAGACGGCAATATTTAGTCGGGAACCTAAACTAATTTCTGAAATCCCGTCTAGTTCTCAACATGCCGTTTCATTTGGAACGGATGATGAAGTAGTATCAGAAGCATCTGCTTATATAACAGATAATGTGGATTTTGGGGCATTTTTTGTGCAGATAGACGCAGCATTGAATATCGGGATGGTACAAGGGTTTGATCCCAGAAGAGCGGATTACTTAAAAGCTATTCAAAAGTATGACGAACAGATTGGGACAGTTTTAAGTGCAGTTGCTGCCAGATCTAGCTACTTAGATGAAAATTGGATGATTATTGTTACGACTAATCATGGTGGTCAACCTAATGGGACAATAGGTGGAGATACTAGATTGGAAACCACTCCATTTATAATATTTAGCGGAGATAATGTGAGAAACCGCCAGTTCTTATTGGATATATTGACTGCAGAAAAAGGAAAAGACAATGCTGTCTTTTTGCGTCCAGGGTTTTCAGAGTATATAAAAATACCAAAGAATGGTACTAAACTGGCTGATATGGGCGATTTCACTATCGAACTGAGATTGAAGCCTAAAGATGCGACATCTGATCCTTCAATCATTAGTGATAAAGACTGGGATAGTGGAGGGAATGCAGGATATGTATTTGCCAGAAGGGGGTCTTCGTGGAAATTTAATATTGCGAATACTGATCGTAGCAGGCGAGATGTAAACGCTGGTTTCAATATTGAGGATGACCTTTGGCATCACATTGCAGTTACATTTGATATGGATGGTGATGCCATTTGCTATACAGATGGGCGAGAAGGCGGCCGTGGCTTTATGGGTTATCCATCTGGGGATTCTTTCTTGAGCCCACAGGAGTTTATTGCTTTGGGTGAAGACGGCACATTAAATTATACCTATGGTCAGTGGAAAGGAGTGTTTGATGAAGTTAGGATATTTGATACTGTGGTAGATAGTCTTACAATAGCAGAATGGAGTGGGGAAAAGAATGTTGAAAATAGGCATCCATACAAAGAAAACTTGATTGGTTATTGGAAATTGGACGAGTATGAGGGTGTAAAAGTGATAGATGATAGTGGGAATGGCTATGATGGACAAACAGAAGGAACCAAAAGAGTTCCTGCCAATGGAGCGATTACCCATGTAGATATTGCTCCGACTTTGATGCAACATATGGGAGTGACAATCAATGAGGATTGGGGACTAGATGGTAGTGTGGTGGATCTCATCATTCCAGACATTGTATTAGGAGTAAATAAACTCAGGTTCGAAACCAAAGATGTTACGGTCTTTCCAAATCCAACAAGTGATGTGTTGAATTTTCAATTCACTAATGAGGTGAGCCATGCTGATAAAGTTACCATTTCTGTTTTTGATATGTCAGGTAATAAGATAGAGCAAAGAACTTTAAGACCTGGTTTGACGAACATCTCCCTTGACATTTCTTCGCATAGAAAGGGCTATTATTTATACCATATCCAAGGAACCACCTTCAGCTACAAGGGGAAATTTATTATCAACAATTAAATTTAGAATAATGAGAGGATATACAATATTATTATTTCTGATAGCACTGGTTGTCGTGGCTGGTTGTGAAGAGAACGAGCCAGTTCCACACAGTTTTACGGAGCAACAAATTGCTGCTAAGAACCTCGCCGGTGATTGGGGCAACGCTACTGTAATCCAATCTCCAGATTTGGAATCTGCAGATGCGGTTCGTGGATTAACTATGTTATTTACAGTGGATGCCGAAGGGAACCCTAATAAATTTTATTCTGATGGATCGTTGAGTACTTTTGGAAATAAAGAAGGAACATGGGACTGGGCTAGTAGTTCCACAACTAGTGAAGTAGTCTTGACAGAAATCGGTCCAATTACATCTTTTACAATCAACTATTTCGACAACATTGATTTAATTACTATACAGTTTGAAGCGGTAAACAGTGGAGGGAGAATTGGAAGTGTAGGGGGATACGAAGTGTCGTTTCAGCGTCAATAGATTATCTAAAGAGTTATTCTAAGAGATTCCCAAAAACCGATATTGTTGGTTTTTGGGATTTTTTTTATTAGGAAGTTGGTTTTGTAGTAGCAGGAAGTTGGTTGGTTTAAGGGACAAAAAGCGATAAGATAAAATGGATCAGAAAATAGATCAGGAAGTGATTGTGATAGGAGCGGGAACCATTGGTTGTGCCATTACTTATTATTTAGCAAAAAATGGAGTCAAGGTACGGTTGATAGAAAGAAATACCGTTGGTTCAGGGAACTCCAGCCTTGCAGCATCCTTGTTGACTAAAATACGTAGTAAAACCGCCATAATTCCATTGGTGGAAGAAACATACCGTGCCGTTGATGATTTGAATCAGGACTTAGAGGAAGAATTGGATATACAGAAGGTTGGTAGTTTACATCTTGCTGCATCTCCAGAAAGCATCAATTCTCTTGATACGATGCTAGGAATAGCGGATGATTTTGAAATCCCGCATTCGGAAATTGGAGAAAGTGACTTAAAAGAGATGCTACCATGGCTAAAAGCTGATGAAATTCAAAAGGCATCGTTTATGCCAGAGGATGCATTCTTGGATGCTTACGTGCTTGCTAATGCTTTTGCCAAAGCGGCAAAAAAACACGGAGCTAGTATTCAACAATATACTAAAGTAGAAGCACTTATTAAGCGAGATGGTGAGGTAGTGGGCGTAAAGACCAAGGATGGAGATTTATTTTGTAATGTGGTAGTGGATGCTGCAGGGGCATGGGCCAATTTACTTTCAATTCAAGCCGGGGTTCATTTGCCAATGGCGCCAGTGCGTAGTAATTATTGGATAACTGCACCCAATCCAGAGTTGTTTTCACCAGATCAGCCAATTGTAATCCTTCCTGACGCATCGGCATATACTAGACCTGAATTCGGGTCTTTGCTGTTTGGATTGCGAGAATCCAATTCAGTTCATTTTGACCCGAGGAATTTGCCGGAAGATCTAGGTGGGTATGTTTTTGGAGACCCCGAAGATCAATGGAATATTCTTATTGATAAAGGTGAGCGGTTTCAAAAGTTTTTTCCAGAGTTCCAAGACGTCGCCATTCAGCATTATGTGGCGGGGGTTTCGACCTATACTCCTGACGGAATGTTTGTGCTAGGCGGTATGCCTGAAGTCAAAGGTTTTTTGGCGGCTACGGGTTGCTCAGGAGCAGGGGTTGCTGTGTCGGGCGGAATGGGAAGGATAATATGTGAGCTAATATTGGGCGTTGATACCTTTACTGATATTGAGCAATTTCGGATAGATAGATTTGGGAAAGTGGATGCGCTTAGTCACGAATTTAGGCAGCGGTGTGCGGATGCCAGATCGAATAAAAAATCGGGTTAAAATCCATGGCGAATTGTCAGTAAGAATTCCATGGATTTTGGATGCTTTTTCACGACTACAGCTCAGAGCGAAATTTGTGTACCATGCTTTTTTCCTTCACCAAATCCTGCACGTCAAATGCCGGGTGAGGCAAAGAGAAACATTCGATAATGTCATTTTGGTCGCTTATATAGTCAATTATTTCTTTGCAGATATCGGATGGACAGTCATCTTTTTGGTAATATTTGGTTGGAATCTCATTGAACTCTTCACGGCTACATTGGGCACTGACTTTGCTCAATACAACTCTGCGTGCGATGGGCGCCCTTGAAAACCCCAATGATAAATAAATACCCCTTAAAAGCTTAAAATCCTTCATGAAGGGTTGAATCAATTGGAGCATCCCTGCCTCTTGTATATCGTCTTTAGAGTCAAACAAGTGGATGGTAATCATGTGACTGCCACAAAGAAACATGAAGCCCTCCATGGGAAACTGGCTAAATTTGTTTCCTTTATTGACTTCTACATACTTTCTAATACTTTTGTCACTGATCAAGAGAGGTTCATGCTTTATGGTATTTGAATTTGAAGAATGCGTAAAACAGTCATACAATCCCAGTAGATTGGAACACATAAATGAATAAGAATTGGCTACTACTTTTTTATAAGGGTCATAAAATTGCAGATTTTGACTGTTGTTCTTTTCCTCCGATATAGATTTTAAAGTACTGACATAAGTAGCAAGATTTCTAAGGGTTTTATCTTTGGAAATGTTGTTGACTAGGCCAAATGCTTTGTCGGTTACTTTATCTTCAGATATCGATTCTGTACTTGGTTGAATAATTGCGGGAAGTACTGTTTTATATAAACTGGAAAGTACCGGAGGGTGCATGCCAAGGACATTGGATATTTCCTGCATTTTGTGACCATTATCTTTCAGGCCTTTTACTAAATTTAAAAACTCTAGCGCTTGCTCTTTAGTTTGCATATAAGTTGTATAACGGTTCTTTAGATTATTCATTCCTGTCCAGTAAAAAGCATATGTTATCCATGCCATGGATCATTGCTTTTACTTTTCCAGTTCTATGAATGTATGGTTTGGCGCCTTTTCCTTGTAAATAGATTCAAATATATTAATTAATATTAATAATCGAATTTTCATCAAAGGAATACACGTGATTATTTTTGAGAAGATAGATGGGACATACGGGTTCTTAATAAAATTATATTCAATGTGCAGATATTAGTATTTGCTATCGTTTTGCTTTTACATATAAAAATTTAATATATTTCCGATAAATTTAAGCACATGGTCACGGCGATAACCAAGGGCATCAAAATAACTGTAGAAGTAGAATATCAACCGGCTTACTCAAGTCCGACCCAATTCCATTTTGTTTTTACCTACCGGATCATAATTGAAAACTTGAGTGAGTTTGCTTTTCAACTTATGCGCAGACATTGGTATATTCATGATGCAAATCGCCAAGTAAAGGAAGTGGAGGGGGAAGGTGTTGTTGGCCTACAACCTATTTTGGAACCAGGCGAAAGTCATACGTATGTTTCAGGATGTAACTTGAAATCGGGTATTGGGAAAATGTATGGTACTTATACCATGCGTAGGATAATGGATGATAAAAAAATCGAAGTTGAAATCCCTGAATTTACTATGTTTGTGCCCTATAAACTTAATTGATCCTTGACCAAAATTCAGATATTAAAAACCCTCCCTTTTTATCTCGATTACTTTTTGAAAGTGACTGATGAGCATTCATTACAGTCACCATTTATGTTCAAATTTTACAATGATCTTGTTCGTGCTATTAAAGAAAATGAGAGGCAATCAGATATAGAGGCTGTACGGCAGCAATTGCAAAGTGCGGATTCAGTCGTCTCTGGCATTGATTATGGGGCAGGTTCAAGAATGTCTTCTGTTTCTATATCAAGTATTGCCAAGCATGGGATCAGTGCAGAAAAGGAATGTAGGATGTTGTACGCATTGGCGCAAATGACCGGAGCCAAAAATATCGTTGAACTAGGGACCTCAGTTGGGCTAGCAACGAGCTATCTGTCAAGGGCAAATGAAAAAGCGAAAGTTGTTACCTTCGAAGGCAATGATATGCTGGCTAAAATAGCTTCTGGCCTGTTTCAGCAAGTTTTTTGTGAAAATATTCAATTGGTTCAAGGCAATATTGATGACACCTTTCCCAGGTTTTTGGACGAGTCAGATGATATTGATATGGCCGTGATTGATGCTAATCATACCGGCGATGCGCTTCTTAGGTATTACAATTTACTTAAGGGAAAAATGAGTGAGACAGGGATCATGGTTATCGATGACATTCGATGGTCAACAGACATGTACAGAGCATGGAAAAAGCTGATTTCTCACCGTGAAGTAACTATTAGTATTGATTTTTTACAGTGTGGGGTAATATTTTTTAAAAGCAACCTCCAAAAACAGCATTATATTTTGTCCTATTGAAATATTCGTTTATTATGCGCTTTGACATTGAATTAACATAATTAAAGCATAATTTTGCTGGTAGGTATCAATAAATACTTAATATCGAATGAGCGATCTATCCGAAAACACACCTATTCAAGAAACTAAAAAGTCAAATAAAGGGCTGATTATAATAATTGTAGCATTGGCTGCCTTATTAATAGCTGCCCTGGTTATATATAATATCCGCGAAAACGATCTTAAGGAAAAATCAAGAGCTGAGACGATGGTGGCATATTCCAGGTTGGATTCAATAAACAACCAAATGGAACAGAAAATTATTGAAATTAGAGATTTAGGAGGTAATGTGGATGAGCTTACCTTGATCAAAGATTCTCTCGAATTGGAAAAAGAGAGCCTGCTTCAAGACAGAGTCAGAACAAGTAAGCAAATTAGGACTTTAAAATCTAGGGTTGAAGGCTACAGGGAATTATTGGTAATGAAGGATACTGAAATCTCTGAACTTAAGAAAGTAAATGAAGAGTTGGTTGTGGAAAACAAGGAGTTGAAGACCGAAAGAAATGAATTGAATCAGACCATTAGAGCCGCTAAAAAGGCAGAAGAGAAGTTGAATGAGAAGGTTCAGATTGCTTCACGATTGGAAGCGGAAAACATTAAAGTTGCAGCGCTGAATCAGAAGGGAAAGGCTAAAGAGGATGAGTTTAGGGCCCGTCAGATAGATAAGGTAAAAGTGGAATTTAACATTGCCAAAAATGACGTAGCCCCGGTTTCTGGCAAGGAAATTCTTATGCGTATTATCGATGACAATGAAAATGTATTGTTTGATGTAGCCCGAGGTTCTGGAACATTTGTGTTGGACGGAAAGGAGACTTTTTATACTGCAAAGCAGGAAATCCTATTTGATAATTCACAACAGGTTGTCAGCTTTTTGTATGATAAAGGCAGTGAATATGTACCTGGAAGATACATTATGGAAATCTATACTGACGGTTATCTTATGGGTAGTAAATCCTTCCGGGTAAAATAAGCTCTCAATTAGCATCATAGAATATTACTTTACTTTGTCTTTTTGGATTAAAGTCATATCTTTGCAGCCCGAAAATAAACGTATTAAAAGCAATGAATTTAAAAAATTACGAGACAGTATTCATTTTAACTCCCGTTTTGTCTGATGCTCAGATGAAGGATACTGCCGAAAAATTCAAAAAAGTGTTAACAGATCATGGTGCGGAGATTGTGCACGGCGAAAGCTGGGGGCTCAAGAAATTGGCCTATCCGATAGGACAAAAAACTACAGGCTTCTACCATTTAATTGAATTTTCGTCAGAACCAACGGTGGTTGAAAGTCTGGAATTAGAGTACAGACGAGATGAGAAAGTTTTGCGATTCCTTACGACAGCCTTAAACAAGGATTCTTTGGAATATAACGTGAAACGGCGAAGTGGCGCATTCAATAAAAAAGAAGAACCTAAAAAAGAAACAGTAAAATGACACTAGTTAACGAACCTATAAATAGGGATCAGCAAAAGAAGAAATACTGCCGTTTTAAGAAAAATGGCATCAAATATATTGATTATAAAGACGCTAATTTCCTTTTGAAATTTGTGAACGAGCAGGGTAAAATTCTTCCAAGAAGACTTACTGGTACAAGCATTAAGTTCCAAAAGAAAGTATCACAGGCAGTGAAGCGAGCCAGACACATCGGCTTACTTCCATATGTAACAGATTCGTTGAAGTAGAAAATTAGTTAGCAAAATGGAAGTAATATTAACGCAAAATATTCAAGGTCTCGGCTATAAAAATGATACTGTAAAGGTAAAGCCGGGATATGGAAGAAATTATCTGATCCCACAGGGATTTGCGATAATTGCCAACAACTCCAATACCAAAAAGATAGAGGAGAATATCAAGCAGGCAGCACATAAGGCGGAAAAAAGAAAGAATGATGCTATCGCTGTAGCTGAAAAGATAGGAGAGATAGTACTGAAAGTAGGTGCTAAAGCAGGTGAATCAGGAAAAATATTTGGAGCTGTCACTACACTTCAAATATCTGATTTATTAGCGGAAAGAGGGTTTGAGGTTGACAGAAAACAGATTTCTTTCCCAGTGCAGCCAAAAGAAGTAGGCGAATATGTTGCCTTGCTTGATTTGCACAAGGAAGTAAAGCATGAAGTAAAATTCGAAGTAATTTCCGAATAGAAGCTTTATGCAGCATCAAAAAAGCCCTTAAAATCCATGGATTTTAAGGGCTTTTTTGATGCTGCATATGTCGATTGGCAATTCATTACAGCCCAAATCCTATCCTTATCCCAGGAAAAGCTTTATTGAAATCGTCTGTGATATAAATATGAGGGCTCACATTGATATGTTTTGCCGGTGACCAATTGAACCCCAGTTTAAATGTATTCTCACCAAACAAGTCTCCTTGTTTTGAGATGAGATATCCCAGTTCTACACCCAACAAATCATTTTTCTCTGCTTTCTTATTGACCGTCCATGAATAGCCTAGATTTAGGAAAGTATTTAGATTTATTTTGTTTTCAGCTGTAAAATCAAAAAGTGTATTTGATGAAATATATGGATTGCGCAGTATTCCTTTTTTGTTAAATCCGAGCCCACCCGTTAGCGTCAGGGCAGGTGGCCATGTATTTTTTACTAGATTTGCGCCGGCACCAATCGATAGTTCGAGCATATCCCACTCATTGTTTTTGTCTTCAAGAAGTTTCACATTTCTATCAACACATTCATAATAAAGAGATTTGGACCATCTTCTTTGTCTGGGAAGTTGTGCTGCCACTTCGTTGATACAGGTCAGCAATGGCATGTCTGCGATGGTTGAAATATCCGAGGCTATTATGGTAATGTAAAAACCATCTCCGCTGATAATCGCCTTGTCCCTAAAGCCTGTATAGCTCATTTTATCATCTTTTAAAAGGAATATTTCCGTTGGATTGCCGGGTGTTACCGTCACTTTCTTATCGGAGTACTTAATGATCTCTGGCTTTTCTGCGGATAGTTTCATGGAAATTTGAGGCATTATAGACTGGAATTCCTGCAATGTTTCGTTGACTTTTTTGGAGGATTGGAGTTGATAATAATCAGGAATGGCAATATTGATTTCGACCCGGTTGTCGATAAAAATGACTACTGAATCGCCGATCGACTCTCCAAATCCGAAGGTTGGCAGTAGTGATATGGCAAATATTAAGCATAGGTATTTCATGATAAGTTTATTTATTGAGTTGAAAATATTTTTATAATTGGGGATTAATTCCTGTTTGATGCGAAAGACCCGAATTTTACTTTGAGCGTTTCTGGCTGCTTTTCCTGACTTTGATAGCTGGGAAAAATGACATCGTCTACTTTAGGGTTTATAGCTATCTCATCAGAAGTTTTTTGTTCAAAAAAGGCCTCTTTTTCCATGGGTTGCTCGTCTGACTCCGAAGGCTTTTCGGTCTTTGTTATGTACTGCACCTGTTTTATAAATACTGTATCAGTGTGATAGACGAATCGTTCCCGATGTGGAATTGGTGCTGTATTCTGCTCAGACAATTTATCGTTCAATTCTGCTTGCTTGTTGGTCAAGGAGGCGATTTGATTTGTTTTTATATTGAGAGCTTTAGTTTGTGCTGCATATCCATTTTGTATTTGGTCTATTTTGGCCGATAGATTTTCTATTTCCTTTCCATGTTTTTTTTGAATGTTGATTAGAATCATGGAAAAACAGAGCATTAGAAGCAAAACTGCAGCAGCGAGGTGAATCCATGTCAAATACGTTCTTTCCTTCCTCTGGATTTCCGACCAGACAAACGGCTTGGCAGCATCTATCTCTTGCTGATGCAAACCATGGAATTCTGATGCTTTTTGCTTGATGATTCTATCTATATCAAATGGTTCCATAATTCATGTTATTTTGAATGTTGTTCATCAATTGATGCCGTGCTTTTTTCAGTTGCGTTTTGGATGTACTCTCACTGATCCCGAGTTTATCGGCGATTTCCTTGTGCGAAAACCCTTCTACCGCAAACAGGTTGAATACGGTTCTATAGCCAGTTGGAAGCTTTTCGATCATCCTTAAAATATCAGAAGCCTGCATTTGTTGTAAGGCGTTAGCTTCTAGATTCTGCGTATCCATATGTTTGATCTCATCGTTAAACTCGATAAGGTTTCTTTTTTTCAAACTTCTGATTGCCTCATTGATCAGTATTGTGCGAATCCATTTCCCCAGACTTCCCGGGCCTTGATATGAAAAGTTTTTCAAATACTTAAAAACCCTTGTAAATGATTGAATGACCACATCTTCCGCATTGTGGTGATCGCTCAAATAACGCATCGCGATGATGTAAAGCTCTTGATAAAATTGATTGAAGAGGAATTCGTGTGCATGTCGATCCTTGCCGATGCACCTCCTTACTAATTCTTCTTCGCTCAATATCATTTCTTTCATGTATGTGCTGTTCTCTTGTAGAACCCTAGGGTTTTAAAAATAGTTGCCCAAGGCAAAAAAGAAATTTGAAATGAATGGACTGTGAAAATATCAATTTACTTTTCCTAAGGTCTTATTTTTTTCTTAATGATCAGATTTTACCTTTACCATATGTTTTCAACGCCTGTCAACCCATCGGTTTCTGCTCATAAGATCACGCATAGAGATTCTATTTTAGCGATGGGTTCGTGCTTTGCGCAAAACATTGGGCAGAAGCTGTCGGATTATAAATTTGATATAAATATCAATCCATTTGGTATTTTGTTCAATCCCCATTCTATCTTTAAAATTGTCAATCTTGCCACATCTAAAAGCATAATCGATACAATGGGGGTGGTGGAAAATCATGGAATCTTCCACCACTATGACTTGCATTCTGACCTTTCCAATTTAAATCGAAAGGAAGTTGTTGACAATGCCAACGAGCAAATTAGTCGGCTTGGCACACAATTGCCTGACATTACTACTATCATTTATACACTGGGTACGGCCATCGTTTATGAGCTGAAGGAAACAGGCGAGATCGTGGCCAATTGCCATAAAACACCTCAGGAGGAATTTGAGAGAAGGTTTATGGAAATTGAGGAAATAGTTCATGGATTTAAAGTGCATTATGACCTCATCAGGAGCATGAACAGAAATATGCGATTCATTTTGACAGTCAGTCCTGTTCGCCATCAGAAGGAAACCTTCGAGCAGAATAATGTCAGCAAGTCGATTCTGAGAATTGCCTGTGAAAAGTTGAAGAACAAGTTTGACAATGTAGAGTATTTCCCTGCTTTTGAGATTATGATGGATGAGTTGCGCGATTATCGGTTCTATACCGAGGATATGTTACATCCGAGCACTGTGGCTACTGACCATATTTGGAATATATTCACAGAAGTATTTTTTGATGAGTCCACTAAGGATTTTGTGAAGCAATGGGATAAAATCAGAAAAGCACTGAACCATCGACCTTTCAATAAGGACAGCCAAGAACATCAGAAGTTTATACATAAAACCATTGATCAACTAAACGGGTTTAAGAACAAGATAGACATAACGCCAGAGCTTGAAATTCTGAAATCACAACTCATATGAGCCAAAATAAAATTTCAAATAAACTTGTTGATTCAACCAGTCCGTACCTAAAGCAACATGCTTACAATCCCGTACAGTGGCATCCATGGGGGGAGGAGGCTTTGATGAAGGCGGTTGAAGAAGACAAGCCTATGATTATTTCGATCGGGTATTCGGCGTGCCATTGGTGCCACGTCATGGAGCGCGAGTCGTTTGAAAACGAGGAAATTGCCAAGGTGATGAACGATGGCTTTATTTGCATAAAAGTGGATAGGGAAGAGCGCCCCGATGTAGATCAGGTTTATATGGAAGCGGTGCAGACGATGGGGCTTCAGGGTGGTTGGCCACTGAATGTTTTTACCATGCCAGACCAAAAGCCATTTTATGGGGGTACATATTTTCAGCCGAAACAATGGGTTCATATTTTGAAAAGCATCCGAGAGGCTTATGATGAAAAACGAGGTGAGTTGGTGGATTCTGCAGAGGCATTTGCCAAGTCGTTGGCGGTGACAGATTCTGAAAAGTATGGCTTTAAAAACCATGATTTTCAAGCGGATACAGATACGCTCAAGAATATGGCTAATGCAATGAAAAACCATTTAGACCACCAACATGGGGGATTGAAGCGCGCACCAAAATTTCCAAACCCTTCGATCTGGAAATTCTTGCTCACGGCTAATTACTACTTAAAAGACACAGAAATCCATGACCACTTGATGCTCACCTTGACGAAAATGGGCAATGGCGGAATTTATGATCAGATAGGAGGGGGCTTCGCCAGATACTCTGTGGACGAGCGATGGTTTGCCCCTCATTTCGAAAAGATGTTATATGACAACGCACAATTGATCAGCCTGTACGCCAATGGATTTCAAGTATCTCAGAACGTGAGGTTTAAGGAAGTGGTTTATGAATCGATAGATTTTATAAAACGTGAATTAACAAGTCCCGACTATGGATTTTACTGTGCTTTGGACGCAGACAGCGAAGGGGAGGAGGGCAATTATTATATCTGGAGCGAAGCTGAATTGAATGAAGTCTTGGGAAAAGAAAGTAAGTCATTCAAGAAATATTATCAAGTGACTCCTTCCGGGAATTGGGAACGAGGCCTGAATATTTTGCATATCAGTCAGACGCCTGAGCAGTTTGCTAGCGAAAATGGATTGGAAAAAGCATCATTTATCCATGAATTGTCATTGGCTAAAAGCAAGTTGATGGAAATTCGCGCCAAGCGGGAAAAGCCGGGCTTGGATGATAAAATCCTGACAAGTTGGAATGCCCTGATGCTCAAAGGACTTGTGGATGCCTATCACGCTTTTGGTGAAAAGGCCTTCTTGGAATTGGCAGATAAAAATGCTTCATTTATCCATGAAAATTTATATCGTGATGGAGCACTGATTCGGAGTTTTGCTCAAAAAGGCACAGAAATCCATGGATATTTAGATGATTATGCTTTTGTGATTGAGGCGTTTATTGCTTTGTATCAAGCGAATTTTGAACGAAAATGGCTTGACTTGGCTACGGAACTGACGGAATATTCTCTTGAGCATTTTTATGATGAGGATGAGGGGTTATTTTTTTATACTTCAAATACTTCTGAACAATTAGTCGCCAGAAAAAAAGAGATATTTGATAATGTGATTCCGGCTTCCAATTCGGCCATGGCGCAGAATTTATTCCTTTTGGGAAATGTGCTTGAGCGAACTGACTTTATCGAAATTTCCGAAGGCATGCTTGCTAAGGTCATTCCATTGATGAAAAACGACCCGCAATATCTTACCAATTGGGGTACACTTTATAGCTTGCGTACGAAGCCTACAGCGGAGATCGCTATTGTTGGTGAGGAATATCAGCCTTTTGCTCATGGATTTCAAAGGCATTTTATGCCCAATAAAATCATCGTTGCTGATAGGCAATCCGGAGATCTCCCGCTGCTCCAGAATCGAGAGCCTGTTCATGGAAAAACAACGGTTTATGTTTGTTATAATAAGGCCTGTAACTTGCCTGCGCATACAGTGGAAGAAGCGATGGAGCAATTAACTCCAACCACTAAATCTTCCAAATCTTAAAAGAATTGGGACAACTGGAATTAGATACATCAAATCAACACCAGGAAAGGACTACCCTTTTTGTGGACGTGCTATTGCCGGTACCCATCACAAAATTGTTTACATACCGTGTGCCATTTGAGTTCAATGAAAAAATAGGCGTTGGATTTCGCGTCATTGTACAATTTGGTAAGAAGAAGATCATTACCGGAGTTATTGTTAAGATTCATGAAAATCCACCCGAGGTATATCAGGCCAAATACCTTATTGACTTATTGGATGATTCGCCGGTCATGAATGAAAAGCAGCTCATGCTGTTTGAGTGGATTGCAGAGTATTACATGTCGTCAATGGGGCAGGTGTTGATCGTGGGGATGCCATCAGGGCTAAAGCTCAGCAGTGAATCCAAGATACAGCTCAATCCACAATTTGATCCAACAGAAGCAATAGGTTTATGTTCGGAAAACGAATTATTAATCATTCAGGTTTTGGAGCGAGATCAGGTGATTACTTATGGCGAAGCCGCATCGATTCTGCAGATCAAGACCTATCTGAATGTGATCAAGTCGCTGATTGCAAAAGATATCATTTTGATTTTTGAAGAGGTTAAAGAAAAATATGCTCCCAAAAAAGAAACGTATATTAAGCTTGCGCAACATTGGCTCAAAGAAAAGCACCTGAAGGAACTGATGGGCGAACTGGAAAAAAAGCCCAAGCAATTGGATGTTTTGCTAGCATACCTTCGGCTTGTTCCCATATTCCAGCAACCAGAGCTTAATCCAAAAGGAATTGCGAAAAAGGAATTGCTGTCTGCAGGAATCTCTGAATCATCCCTTAAAACCTTAGAGAAAAATAAGGTGATGGAGCGGTTTCAGATGATCGTGCCAAGGTTCAATTTACCTGCTACTAATGCCAACTATAGTTTTACTCTTTCGGAACATCAGGAAAATGCTAAAGGTGAAATCCTACAAAGTTTTGAACAAAGGCAAACTGTTTTGTTGCACGGTATCACCGGTAGTGGCAAGACAGAGATTTATATAGATCTGATACGGGATATTCTGGAGCAAGGCGAACAGGTTTTGTATTTGCTTCCAGAGATTGCGCTAACTACCCAGATTGTGACAAGGCTGCAAAAGGTATTTGGAGATGAAATGGGCGTTTATCATTCTAAGTATTCTGACAACGAACGCGTGGAAGTTTGGAAGGGATTGATCTCGGGTAGGTTTTCCCTAATCGTGGGAGTTAGATCTTCCATTTTTTTACCATTTGATAATTTGGGATTGATTATCGTTGATGAGGAACATGAATTTTCATACAAACAATTCGATCCTGCCCCACGCTATCATGCCCGAGATGCAGTACAAATACTGGCTAAAATCCATGCCGCCAAGGTGCTAATGGGAACTGCCACACCTGCATTCGAATCTTACTACTTGGCTAGGGAAGGGAAGTTTGGTTATGTCCAGCTCAATCAGCGCTATGGTGCGGCAAGTTTGCCAAAGATCAGCTATGCAGATATTGCCATGGAGCGGAAATATAAAACCATCAAAGGGGATTTCACCTCCGCCTTGGTAGCTAAGATCGAACAATCACTGTCTAGAAATGAGCAAGTTATTGTCTTTCAAAATAGGCGTGGGTATTCACCATATATTTCATGTGAAGAATGCAGTTGGATTCCAAAATGCAATAACTGCGCTGTTAGCCTTACTTTTCACATGTACTACAACCAGTTGAGATGTCACTATTGTGGGCATCATGAGCGGTTGTCCGTTACGTGTCCGGCCTGTGGTTCAACCAAGTTGAATACGATGGGTTTTGGGACAGAAAAGTTAGAAGAAGACTTGAAATTGCTTTTTCCTGAAGCGCGGATTCAACGGATGGATTTGGATACTACCCGAAAGAAATATAGCTATCAGAAGATTATCAATGATTTTGAGCAGGGGGATGTTGATATTTTGGTGGGGACACAGATGGTGAGCAAGGGGCTGGATTTTGATGGAGTCACGTTGGTGGGAATTTTTGATATTGATCGGATGCTACACTTCCCTGATTTCCGTTCTTTTGAGCGCACCTACCAACTCGCAGTACAGGTGAGTGGCCGCTCCGGTCGGAAAGAAAAGGCGGGAGAGGTGGTCGTGCAGACGGCTAACTTAAAACAACCCATTTTACATTATATTTCACGACAGGATTTTTCTGAGTTTTATAATCATGAAATAGAGGAACGTCACAAATATAAATATCCGCCATTTTACCGTTTGATTAGAGTCACTTTAAAGCATCGGGACAAGGCTGTGATCCAGCAAGCATCAAATACAATGGCACATAGGATCAAACTTAAATTCAATAAAAACCTCGTGTTGGGGCCACATGAGCCTATGATTGCTAAAATCAGGAATTTATATTTGATGGAAATTATTTTGAAAATTCCCCGCAACTATGCAGACTTGGGCGGTTTGAAAAATATGCTGATCGATACTGCTAACTTGCTGAAGCAGGAAAAAGACTATAAACAGGTTTGGGTGGTCTTTGATGTTGATCCGTACTGAAATGATTGGAAAAGACCCTAAAATCCATGAGTGGCTTTTAATGTTTTGCCAATTATCCCCGAATTATCCTAGGCAGGTTGTATTTTTGTGAGGAAGCTATGGTGAAGATATTTACATACTTGTTGCTCTTGCCTGTTTTGTTTTTGTTGTCTTGCGACACGGAAGACAACTGTGCGGACTGCAATCTCAATCCGAAAGTAAAATTAAAATTTCAAGCAGATGCAAGCTTGACGAAGGTGGATAGCCTGTTTTCAGAGGTGAAAGAAAAGATTGCAACTGGCATGGCGCAATTGGAAGGAGAATTGTCGCCGGAAGAAAGGGCAGAGATACAACAATCACTAATTATTCTTCGGGAGGATAGTATCCGACTCGGTGAAGATTATTCACTGTTTACGTCAGGCAGTGCCTTGGTGGATTTTATTGCCGCAAAGGGTGGAAAATCCATGGATTTTTTTCAGGACACTGTAATCAATAATTTTGCCATACCAGTGGACATGCAGCATGATACCTCTACTTTCTATTTTGGTTTTCATGGATTTGAGGATACTTTGCAACTATTTTATAGCCGACAGATCACCCAGACGCTCGATGGTGTACGCATGCAGGTGAGCGGAATTGGTGTAGATGAAGAAATCAGTACTTTTGACAGTGTAAGGGTGCAATGTCTCAAAAGCGGATGCAGCAATGATCAAACTACGATATACATATATTTTTAGGTTGTTATTGGCCATGGTAATGGCTTTTTGCCTTTCGCCCTCTTTGGCTCAGGAAGGGGGTGAAAAGCCTCAAAAACCCATGAAAATAACAGAAACTCCTCCTCAAGAAGATATAATAAAACAAACGGATTCAATAGCTGTAAAAAAGTTTCTTTCAGGAGTAGAGTTGGCGGTGGATTATGGTAAGCTGTTGATGTTGTGGACAGATTTTGAATCCAAGTATGAGGCAGGGTTGAACTTGAGATTTTACGAGCAATATGTGCTAGCTGCTGAGTTTGGCATGTCGGAGCTGAATCCCTTGAAGGCGTACGACAATACAGTGAAGTATACTGTAAAAGGTTCCTATGCCCGTTTGGGGTTAGATTATTATACTTCATACAATCCAACGAGTTTTTATTATGGGGGATTTCGCTATGGCGTGAGTTCCTTTGAGGATGAGGGAATATTTTTGCTCGATAGCGAATACTGGGAAGATTATCAGGAGGGTTTTGGCTCCAAAGATATTACTGCCTCTTGGGTAGAAATCATTTTGGGAACGGAAACATATTTGAAATTTTCTAAGAAAAAAGATGAAGACCCAACCAGTAAATTGCTGCTTGGGTGGAAATTCCGTTTGCGCTTTTTAATGGATTTTGAAAACAGGGAAGTACTTCGAATCTATTCTATTCCCGGATATGGTCGTACTTTTGATAACGTGGTGCCGGCTGTAAATTTCTATATAAAATACAGGATTGGAAAATAGAATTTAGAAAATATCCCATTCTTTATTTAATGTTCCAATAGCGTGGTAAGCCGTCAGATCAAATGAAACGGGAACGACTGCTGTATAATTGTTGGCTATGGCCCACTCGTCTATATCCTCTCCCTTGTCCTGATTGACGAAATTTCCAGTTAGCCAGAAGTACTGAACTCCGGAGGGGTCAACTCGTTGATCAAACTCTTCTTGCCATTTTGCTCTGGTTTGTCGACATATTTTTATTCCACGGATAGACTCATCCTGTTTCTTCGGGAAATTCACATTGAGTGCCACACCTTTTGGCAATCCCGTTTTTATTACTTGCGAAGTTATCTGTAAAATATGCTCACCAATGTGGCTGAGGTCGGCAGACTCATCATAATCACAAAGGGAAAATCCAATCGCCGGGATGTCCTCGATGGCACCTTCGATCGCAGCTGACATGGTGCCACTGTATATCACACTGATGGAAGTATTGCTGCCATGGTTTACGCCACTTACTACCAAATCGGGCTTACGGCCTTTCAACGCAAAGCCTTTACCCATTTTCACACAGTCAGCAGGTGTGCCGGAACATTGAAAGGCTTTCACTCCGTCAAAAATATATGATTCGGTTAAGCGCAATGTATTGCCAATAGTAATTGCATGGCCCATACCAGACTGTGGGCTATCAGGAGCGATCACGATTACTTCTCCAAGCTGTTGCATTAGTTCCACCAATAATTTTATTCCTTTGGAATCTATCCCATCGTCATTGGAAACAAGTATAAGAGGTTTTGGCATGGTGGCGTAACGTAAATGAATTATGTCGATATAAGAAAAATAAAATGACCAAAGGCCAAGTAAAAATATTTGCAAAGGTAAAAAATATTATCGGAATGGGACTTTCTAGCGACAGGTCTAACTATCAAGCAGTGCATTGTAGTAAGCAGTGACTCTCACCAAATCACGCATGCTATCGTGTTTCAGGCGATTTTTTTTAATGTATTGCTTGACTTTTTGTTGCTGTTTTTTGAAAAAAGAAAGCAACTCGCTCCGCTTCATATGATAATCACGAATTGCACCTCCTTCTTCCAAAAAGTAATATTTGTAACTTAGCCGTTGCCTAGATTGATTGTAAGGCGAACCACCGTAGCCGTAAGGAGAATACGGGTAGCTGTTGTATTGGGGAGATGCTTCTGTGACTATTTCTTCACGGCAAAGCAAAGAAAGATGACCTTCATATAATGCTTCAAAAAGCAACGGCACTTCGTAATTGGCTTGGACTTTATACGGCAATGCGTAAAAATGTCTGTGACTTTCTATTGTTTCATCATAAATTTCAAAATACAGAATCTTTCTTGCACTATAAGTTTGCAATACATTTTTGACATTGATTTGAATCAGATCATTCTGAATGTCATATTTTATTTTGCCTACAATAGTATCCTCAGATAGCAAGACCAATTTGCCACTGTGCCATATTTCAGACGGAAAATCCTGTGAAAATCCATGAATTCCAACATGAATTAAGAAAAATAGTAATAAACCCTTTCGCATATCTCAAACTAAATGTCAATGATGTTTCAATATATCATGACCCATTTTATCTCTTTTAGTTGTAAGATAACGAATGTTATGCTCGTTTGGTGTAATTTCGATAGGCACACTTTCCACAATTTCCAGCCCGTAGCCAATTAATCCCGTGCGCTTTTTGGGATTGTTGGAGATCAACTTGATTTTAGTTACTCCAATGTCGCGAAGTATCTGTGCCCCAACTCCATAATCCCTATCATCCATTTTGAATCCGAGTTTATGATTTGCTTCTACAGTGTCATAGCCCTCTTCCTGAAGTTTGTATGCTCTGAGTTTGTTGAGCAGGCCAATTCCCCGTCCTTCCTGATTCATATACAATACCACGCCTTTGCCTGCCTTATCCACTTTTTCCATGGCGGCATGAAGCTGTTGGCCGCAATCACATCGACAAGACCCAAAGATGTCACCTGTGACGCACGAGGAATGCACGCGTACCAATATTGGCTCTTCTGGCCCCCAAGTACCCTTGATCAATGCTATATGAATTTCACCACTGTTGGTTTGTTTGTATGCCGCGAGTTTAAAATCACCATAATCTGTTGGCATGTCTACGTCTGTTACTTTTTCTATTAGTGATTCTTCTTTTATGCGATACGCAATCAGATCTTTGATAGAAACCAACTTCATGTTGTGCTTGTCGGCCACTTTGCGGAGGTCAGGTAATCTGGCCATCGAACCGTCGTCATTCATTATTTCTACTAGAACCCCCGCAGGATAAAACCCTGCTAATCTGGCAAAATCAATTGCGGCTTCAGTATGTCCGGCCCTGCGCAACACCCCTCCGGGTTTGGCCCTTAGCGGAAATATATGTCCCGGCTTGCCAAGTTCTTCCGGTTTGGTGTTTTTGTCCACCAAGGCTTTTACAGTTTTTGATCTGTCTTCAGCAGAAATACCGGTAGTACATCCGTGTCCTTTTAAATCAACTGAGATTGTGAAAGGTGTTTCAAAAGCCGCAGTATTTTTACCAACCATAAGTTCCAAATCCAACTCATCACAACGAGCTTCTATCAGAGGAGCGCAGATCAGGCCCTTACCATGGGTCGCCATAAAATTGATAATCTCAGGAGTTATGGATTCTGCTGCACAAATAAAGTCTCCTTCATTTTCCCTGTCTTCATCGTCTACCACGATGATGACCTTCCCCTGTTGGATGTCCTCGATGGCTTCTTCTATAGGGTCTAAAATGCTTGTTTTTTCCATGATTTATCCGGGTTTATTGCATAAATCCCAAGGTTAAATTTAACGTATTTTATGTTTTTATGAGCAGGTGTCTGACCTGATCATGTATTAACACAAATAGCCGATTTGTTGTTTGATCAACAATTATTTTTTAGCATCTCTTGAATGCAATTCGGTTAGTGTATCAAATTAAAAAATCTGTTCCATCTGATTTTGTTTAAGAAAGATTCATTTTTGTCAAGAGATAACCAAATAAAGAAGGCTTTTCCAACAACGTGGTCTTCAGGTACAAAACCCCAAAACCTAGAATCCTCAGAGTTGTGCCGATTGTCTCCCATCATAAAATAATAATCCTGCTTGAAGGTATATGTTGAAATTACCTCGCCCTCTATGGTCATTTTGCCATTTTCTACACGAACTTCATCATTATGCTCGTAGTTTTTAATCACATCTCGGTACAAGGCAATTGTAGCTTCGTTTAACTCAATCGTTTCACCTTCTTTTGGAATCCAAATAGGCCCGTAAAAATCTTCATTCCAAGGAAACAGTTCAGCGTTTTTGGGATATACCCTTGGGTTTACTTGCTCGGGACTCATTTTCAATATTTCCACGCGATCCACAAACGGGAGCTTAGCAAATTCCTTTGCTGTTTCCGGAGTAGTGTGAGCAATATATCCATAGTTGGTTCGCTCATAATCAGTTATGTCATAGTTTTTAAATACCCGATCTTTAATGTCTTGATTGGTGACGATATTGTGTCTGAATTCCATTTTATCAGGATTTTCCAGCGAGACATTATTGATAAACACTTGCGTGTCTACAACCTTCAGTGAATCACCTGGAAGACCCACACATCTCTTAATATAATTTGTCTTGAGATCAACCGGATACTCCAACTCAGGAGGATAGTTAAATACCACTACATCATTTTGTTTAATAGATGATAAACCTGGAAGTCGGTATTGAGGTAGTTGAATCCAATCCACATACGATGGTATGTCAGTTCCCCATATTTTTTGATGGGTCAAAGGCATTTGCAGTGGAGTCTTTGGGGTTCTCGGACCGTAGTGTATTTTACTTACAAACAGAAAATCACCTACTAATAGCGTTTTTTCCATGGATGGGGTTGGTATGGTAAATGCTTCTAAAAATAACCACCGGATGATGGTGGCAGCAATTACTGCAAAAAGGATGGCATCTGCCCATTCACGAACAACTGATTTATTTTGCTTTTCTTCTTCTTTGTCCTCAGTCTTTTTTTTGAAAAAATCTAATTTCATTTCTGTCCTATGGTTTAAAAACGCACGAATTTAGTTGATTAATGGCAACGAATATAATTTTTCTATAGATTCATGAAGTCATCCATGGATAAAACACCCTTTTTATCCAATATCCATTCTGCTACAAGCACAGCACCCAAAGCAAAGCCTGTTCTGCTTCTGGCAGTATGCGTTATCTCAATCTCATCTACATCTGATGTGTATTTTATTATATGTGTTCCCGGTACATTAGGTTCTCTTTTAGAGATAATAGGAATTACATCTTCCTGATCAGATGACTCATTGACCCATTTGTTTTTGGCAGAGAGGTTATCTATGATTCCCTCGGCAAGTGTTATCGCTGTTCCACTTGGCGAGTCTAATTTTTCTGTATGGTGCACTTCTACGAGTTGAGTTTTGTATCCGGCTTGTTGCTCCATCATTTTAGCTAGCATCTCGTTGAGTTTGAAAAATATATTTACCCCAAGACTGAAATTGGAAGCATAGAAAAATGCACCTTCCTTTTCGGTACAAAGCGCCTCTACTTCCGGTTTTTTTTCTAACCACCCAGTAGTGCCACTCACTACAGGGATATTGTTATTTAAACAGTAACTTATGTTCTCAAAAGCAGAATCTGGCTGACTAAATTCAATGGCAACGTCAATTTGGCTGCTATCAATAAATTTTAATGCTTGCGTGTTGTTGATGTTGATTTTATGTTCGATCGTGTGTCCACGTTCTTCGGCAATCTCTTCGATGGCCTTTCCCATTTTTCCGTATCCTAATATTAATATTCTCATTAGTTAAATCTGAGTTTTAATGATAATCCGATTAAGTTTGTTTGCATGGCCGTTTGGCTAAAACTTGGCTCAAGTTTGAGGCTAATATCCTCGTCTACAGTAAATGCTGCAAGGTGTGCATCAACGTGTGCGTCCACAATGTTCATGAGGTACAGTAGAAATGTCCCAATCATTAGGAGGTCTCTGTTTCTTCTCCAATAATCAGTTGCACGCTGATAGTCACTTTGATCTAGTCTTGGGTCAAACGGCACCGTCCGGTCATCTTGGTCTATAAAAGCCAATAATCCATCCCGGTATTGTTTATATAGTTGGTGGTTATAATTGATATAATAGCCAATCACAACTCCCCCACTATAGATCAATGGAATTTTCCAGTATTTTTTGTTGTAAGCCTGCCCAAGCCCTGGTAAGGCCGCAGAATACCAAGCAGCAATAGTTGGTCTATTATTTAATGTGTCAGTTATGATATCAACAATCTCGTTTGATTTGACCGAAATTCCATTTTGAGAATTTTCAGAAACCGCGATGGAATCTGCTTTATCTTGCGCTTGGACAGAATTTGAAAAAAAAACACAAAACAGAATAAAAGCGCAAAAATAATCCCAATTCATAGTGAAATTATATATTCAGAATTTCAAGAATTCTATTCAAATCTTCATGGGATAAATAGGGTATTCTGATAGCTCCCTTGTTATTTTTATCATTTTGCAATATAATTCTACTACCAAAGTGAGAAGAAAGCTTTTCCTGTACCTGTTTTAACTCATGACTAAGTGGAGGGTTGGCGATGGACTCTTTTTTATCTTCAGGATCTTCTTTGTACTTCTTTACCAACTCTTCCACCTTTCTTACGGAAAGGTCTTCTTTTAGGATTCGTTTGTATATATCTAATTGTACCTCAATGTTTTCAATATTGACGAGCGCACGTGCGTGACCCATACTTATTTTTCCGTCGCGAATGCCAGCTTGTAAATCTGGAGGTAATTTTAGCAATCGTAAATAGTTGGTTACCGTTGATCGTTTTTTACCAACTCTGTCTCCAAGGTCTTCTTGGCGCAGCTTACACTCTGATAGCAACCTTTGATAACTCAACGCAATTTCAATGGCATTGAGGTTTTCCCGTTGAATATTCTCAATAAGTGCCATTTCTAGCATTTGCTGATCGTTTGCCGTTCTGACGTAAGCTGGCACGCGCAGCAGCCCTGCAAGCTTTGAGGCATGGTACCTTCTTTCTCCGGAGATGAGCTGAAACTTTCTCTCTGAGAGCCTTCGCACCGTGATGGGTTGAATAATGCCTTGTACTCTTATGGATTCGGCAAGTTCTGCTAGAGCCTCTTCGTCAAACTGTGTTCTGGGTTGAAACGGGTTGGCTTCAATATCCAGTAAATCAATTTCGTTGATGCTATTTACCGGCTTAACCTCAGTTGGAAGCTTTTCCTCTTGCGGTGAAGCAGGTGCATCATCCAATAATGCTCCAAGCCCACGGCCCAATGCATTTCTCCTTTTAGGTTTGTTATCAGCCATTTTTATATTTTCTCTATTTTGTTGTTGGCCAGAATTTCTTTAGCAAGGTTCAGATAGCTTATGGCCCCCTTACTATCTGCATCATGAGCAATGGCCGGAATGCCAAAACTCGGGGATTCACTTAACTTTATATTTCTTGGCACCAAAGTATCAAATACCAAATTTTTAAAATGTGTTTTTACCTCTTCCACTACTTGGTTAGATAAACGTAAACGTACGTCGTACATGGTTAACAATATACCTTCTATTTCAAGTTTAGGGTTAAGTCTTGATTGAATGATTTTTATGGTATTTAATAGCTTTCCTAAACCTTCCAAAGCGAAATATTCGCATTGTACGGGAATAACTATGGAATCAGCCACTGTCAGTGCATTGATGGTAATTAAACCTAACGAAGGAGAACAGTCAATAATTATAAAATCATAATCATCTTTAATGGGTTCCAGAGCTTCGAGCATTTTCCTTTCCCTGTTTTCGATATTTACCATTTCGATTTCAGCACCAACCAAATCTATATGAGAGGGTAATACATATAGAAAATCAATATCTGTTTCAAGGATGCAACTTTTGACATCAATGCCATCTACCATGCATTCATATATGCCATTGCGAACTTCTTTCGGACTGTGTCCAACTCCAGAGGTAGTATTTGCCTGAGGGTCTGCATCCACGACAAGCGTTTTATACTCTAATGCAGCAAGGCTTGCACACAAATTTATTGCTGTTGTGGTCTTTCCTACTCCTCCTTTTTGATTAGCTACTGCAATGATTTTACCCATTATTGGAAGTTCAATTCAATTAATTTAAGAAAAGTTTTAGCCTATTTGACTTTCACCTGGTTATATTATTATCCATGGCTTAGGCGGCTATTTACTTATTATTTTAACCCCTCTTATTTATGAAGGCTTCGCAAAGATAAAAGTTTAATTTATAAATTGACCATATAAATTTTTTACAATTTATACATATACAATAAGATGGTTTAATACACTTTTTATATAAAAAAATCACCAATAATCCATACTGGTGATTTTATGCTTTCCAAGACTATTGGTTTTGCTAATTTATCTTACTTTTTACTTTTCGTTTTTTTTGCCTCTTCAGATTTCTTCATGGCTTGCTCTATCCGCGATTGAAATTTTGACTTTTTCTTATCCTTGTTTTTGAGCTTGTTCTCATCCAAAATAGCTCTGATCTTTGTATCATCCACAAACTTTCTAATTATTGCAATCTGGCCAAAAGAAACCAGGTTGGATACAAAATAGTAGAATGTCAGTCCTGCCGGGAATTTATTGAGTACAAACATAAATATGATAGGCATCAAATATTGCATGGACTTCATTGGACCTTGCATCTGCGCAGTGGATTGACTGTTAATCCATGTGTAAAGTATCGTAGAAATCGTCATGAGTATGGTAAACAAGCTGACGTGGTTCCCATAAAAAGAGCTAATGAGCGGAATGTTTGCATTCCATGAAAGGATAGAATCGTAAGTCGAAAGGTCTGTTGCCCAAAGGAAAGATTGATGACGCAACTCAATGGCATGGGGGATGAATTGGAACATGGCAAATAAAATTGGCATTTGCAGGAGCATCGGAATACATCCACTTAATGGATTGACACCTACTTGTTGATACAGCTTCATCTGCTCACTTTGCATTTTTTGCATGTCACCACCATATTTTTCCTTCAGCTCATCGAGTTCAGGCTTCAGTGCTTTGGTCTTAGCCATGGAAATATGAGACTTATATGTCAAAGGAGACAATAATAACTTAATGATGAATACCAGGATAATGATAATTAAACCATAGCTGCCGATGTATTTTTCCAAAAAGGTAAATATGGAGATAATCACATATTTATTGATCCATTTTACTACAGGCCAACCCAAATACAAATTTTCTTCAAACCCAGTAGCTACTTTTTTCAAAGTTTTCAACTTGTTTGGTCCGTAATAATAAGTGTTGGCCCCAGCTTCCTCGGTGAAATTGCCTAAAGGAATATCTATGGTTGCTTTGCAGTATTTTACTGTAGAAGTGTCTTGTTCATTAAACTCTGTAGAAATGTAACCATTGGTTACCGGTCGGTTGAATACAAATCCATTGGTAAAAAATTTCTGCTTAAATGAAATCCAGCTTACTGGTTCGGTAAATGTTGCCTCTTGTTTATCCGAAGAGCTTTGATTTAATTCGTCCAGAGACCCAGAAGCCAGCCAGAAATTGATGGTAGTATAATTCCTGCTGTATTCTATATCGGTCTCCATTCGCTTGAGATAATTGTCCCAAAGCATAGACACCTTGTCACTGGAGATATCACTTTCCAAACCTGAAATCAAAAATTGATGTGAAACAGTGTAGCTTTTTGGTGCAAGTCCATAAATGTGTCGGATGTATTTTCCATTTCCAAGGTTGGCTGTAAGAATCAATTCTGTAGTATCCCCATTCATTTTTTGCTCAGATGTAAAGTACAATTGAGAAAGGTCTACATTACCATTTGGTGTGCTTACCAAATATTTAATATTGCTCGAATTTTCATCAAATAGTACCAAAGGCGTTTGATATTGAAAATCGTCATATTCTTTCAATTTGGCAATTTGTGCCAACCCTCCTTTGGTCGAATAGGTTATTTGGATGACGTCATTCTCCAAGGTTAGTTTTTGCTCTTGGCCTACCATCGCTTTGGTGAAAACGCCAAATTTTTCATTGGAGAGGTCAGAACTATCCAATTGTATTGATGGTTTTTCGATGGTTTTTTCCTGAATATTGGAGTTGTTTTGGCTTAGTGGTTGTGAAGGATTAACAGTAGTTACTGTGTCCATGACAGTGCCATTAGTTTGGTCTGGTGGTTGTGGTGCAAAAAAATAGAAATACACCATGAGCAAGGCGGCCATTAAGACAAAACCTATTGACTGATTCTTATCCATTATTTATAATCTTATCTTCTATTGTTATTTCTTCTTATTCTTGTGGTTGATGGCAGCTTTGATGAATCCGCTAAACAAAGGATGAGGTTCAACTACCCGACTTTTATATTCTGGGTGAAATTGTGTGCCCACGTACCAAGGATGGTTTTTCAATTCCATGATTTCGACAAGATTTGAGTCTGGATTTACCCCCGCAGCCAACATTCCTTTGTTTTCAAATTTTTCCAGATACTCATTGTTGAATTCGTAACGGTGTCTGTGCCGCTCTGATATTTCAGACGATCCATACGCCTCAAAAACCTTAGTTCCTTCTTTTAGGGTGCAAGGATACGCACCTAAACGCATAGTTCCACCCTTTTTTGTGATTTTCTTTTGTTCTTCCATCAGGTCAATGATGGGCTCTTTGGTCTGTGGATCAGTTTCCGTTGAGGCAGCATTTTTTAATCCCAGAACGTTACGGCCAAACTCAATAATCGCTACTTGCAGTCCGAGGCAAATTCCAAAGAAAGGGATTTTGTTTTCGCGGGCATATTTGGCTGCAGTGATTTTACCTTCTACACCGCGTTCCCCAAATCCTGGCGCAATCAGGATGCCATCGTGTTCACCCAGAATCTCTGCTACATTTTCACTCTCAATATCTTCTGACGAAACCCAGTTTATATTGACTTTGCACTCGTTGCTGGCTCCTGCATGAATAAATCCTTCTGCGATTGATTTGTAGGCATCATGTAAGTCAATATACTTTCCTACCAAAGCGATTTTTATTTCATGGACGGGGTTTTTTAGCTTTGTCAAAAATTCTTTCCAATATACTAATCCCGGTTCCTCACCAATCGGTAGGTTGAACAATTCCAAAACGCGTTCGTCCAATTTTTCTTTGCGCATCAAAAGTGGCACGTCATAGATCGTCTTCGCATCAATTGATGATATCACACTATTGATGGGCACGTTGCAGAACAAAGCTAGCTTTTTTCTGATTTCGGTATTAATGGCGCGTTCCGACCGACATACTAAAATGTCAGGCTGAATTCCCGACTCCAATAATTTTTTTACAGAATGTTGTGTTGGTTTGGTTTTTAGTTCCCCAACTGCTTTTAGGTAGGGAATCAAGGTAAGGTGAATAACTATGCAATTTTCATGACCCAGTTCCCATTTTGTTTGCCGCATTGCCTCAATGAAAGGCAAGGATTCGATATCCCCAACAGAGCCTCCAATTTCTGTAATGATAACATCATAGTTTCCAGTATAGCCAAGAGCAATGAAACTTCGTTTTATTTCATCTGTAATATGAGGTATTACCTGTACGGTTTTGCCAAGGTACTCACCCTCACGCTCTTTGGTGATTACGTTATTGTAAATCCGGCCTGTGGTTACATTGTTTTTTTGGCTTGTGTTTTCTGCTAGAAATCGCTCGTAGTGGCCTAAGTCTAAATCAGTTTCTGCGCCATCTTCGGTCACATAGCATTCGCCATGTTCGTAAGGGTTTAGTGTGCCGGGGTCAATGTTGATATAGGGGTCAAACTTCTGTATCGTCACTCGCAATCCTCTTGCAGATAGGAGTTTCCCCAGTGATGCTGAAATGATACCTTTTCCCAAAGAGGACGTTACACCACCGGTAACGAAAACATACTTAACCTGACCCATAAGCCGAATGAATTTATAGAGTAAAACTTATGGGATACAAAGGTAAAGCATTGGGGTTAATTACCTAAGTCAATCGAATTATAATTCGGAAAATTATTCTTTAAAGCATCCAAAATCCATGGATTCATGTTTTTTGTAGGGTTTCAGTTTTAATACTAAATTTGCCCGAGATTCAATGGTTATCAGGTCTTGATAGAAATCAAGGCGTTTTCGTTTTATATGCATTATACACAACAAATTAAATCCAATTCTCTTCTCGAATTGATAGGTCAGGCGGCGGATGAGGTAGAAACTTATGTAGTTGGTGGTTATGTTCGCGATCTGATCATGGGGAAAGCATCTAAGGATATTGATGTTGTTTGTGTGGGTAGCGGAATAGCACTTGCCAAAAAAGTAGCAGATCAGCTGCCGGGAAAGGCACATTTAAATATTTTTAAGAATTTCGGGACTGCTCAAATTAAATACAAAGATCAAGAAATTGAGTTTGTAGGGGCAAGAAAGGAATCCTATCGAAGTGATTCCAGAAAGCCAATCGTGGAAGACGGTACATTGGAGGAAGATCAAAACAGGCGGGACTTCACCATCAATGCCATGGCAATTTGCTTGAATGAAAGCAGACTTGGTGAATTGGTAGATCCTTTTGATGGCATCGGA
>JAUHYU010000017.1 GCA_030426345.1 Bacteroidia bacterium | reverse complement strand
CAAAAATATCGGTAATATTAACATTCCTATTATCGTACGTCTTCAGGGAACCAATGCAGAAGAAGGTGCCAAGATCATTGACGAAAGCGGGCTAAAAGTAAAATCGGCAGTCTTGCTCAAAGATGCCGCTGATAGGGTAAAAGAAGTTCTTGCATAAAGACCTTAATTATTAATTGGACAAATTGGGTTTTTTAATCAAATTTGCGAGCCAATTGCGCCCGTAGTTCAACTGGATAGAATACCGGATTTCGGCTCCGGGGGTTGAGGGTTCGAATCCTTCCGGGCGTACATTCAAATAAATAAACGGCTTATAGTCAATTGACTATAAGCCGTTTATTTATTTAGCGGTCAGAAATAGTTTCAAATCATTTGTAGGTTGATAGGATTTGTAGGTTGATAGGACATTTCTATTTATCCCCTTTCCAAAATCCTCTAAAATCCATGACTGATTGATTCCCTATGCTGTAGAGAAAATTCCACACTGAATATTTGTTTTTTTTTCAGACAATTTTTCAATTCATACATTCATTGTGCTAAATCATCCATAAGTAACATATATCTTTGTTTCTTAAACAATGGCACAATTCTTCCTTTAATAAGACTGTGAGAAACCCAATAAAAAGAGTTCAGGAAATAAGAGATGACATTCAAAGGAGAATTAAAAACTTCAAGCATTTGCTTATCACTATGTCTGTCCTTCAGGTTTTGATATTTCTAATCGTTATAGTTATGCTGATCTTGGTTATTAACAAGGTATAATAGTTTTTAATCAATGGATAAAGCCATATTAGCCAAAGCTAAAACCATCCTTCTCAAGTTGATCATCTGGACGGCCGTCTCATTTGTTGGGCTATTTCTGATCCTTTTCATAATCTTACAATTCCCCAGCGTACAGCGGTTTATCACAAATAAGGCTGTGACATTCGTAGCGCAAAAAACACAGACTGAAGTGGGGCTCGGCGCCATCAAGTTGGCATTTCCAAAATCAATATGGCTGCAGGAAATATATGTAGAAGACCAGAATACAGACACCCTACTCTATTGCCATTCTCTGAAGGTCGATGTCGATATGTTGGCTTTGCTACAGCACAAAATAGAGATCAATCAAGTGAGCATTGAAAACCTCAAGGCCAATGTCTATAAAAGCTTACCCGACAGCGTGAGTAATTATGATTTTATCATTGAGGCCTTTCAGGACACAACCAAAACCGAAGCGCCAAAAAGCCCTGAAAATCCATGGATTTTTGGCATATATGGCTTGCAGGTTGAAAACTCCAAAGTGAGATACAATGACGAAGTAGCCGGCATGTTGGCTGATTTGGACATCGGAAATCTGGATGTCGACGTGGACGTGTTTGACCTCGACAACATGCAGATATATTTTGATGACATCCTGTTAGAAAACACATCCGGGCTTTATGCACAAAGCAAAATCAATAAAAATGATCTGGACACAATCGCCACTTCAGACTCAAGTGCATCGATCGATATTAGCTTTAATGAAATACAGCTTTCCAAAATAGACTTCGATTATAAAGATGAAACTGCCGGACTCGATGCCCAAATCCAAATTGGGAAATCCGTGATCGAAGCTGATGCATTTGACTTGAAAAACAAAAGAATCATCCTTGACGAACTTAGCATTCAAAACACCAATATCGCCTATACACAAAGTGGTGAAGTAGCTCCTCTCGATGCGACAAGCAATACAAATCCTCCTGCAAAAAGTTCAAGTCCCAACAGTACATTTATGGATTTTGGATGGATTTTGGAGGCGCAAGTGATCGATCTGGCAGGCATAACCCTCACGTATGACAATGAATTGGAAGCGCCTGTGAGCTCAGGAATGGATTTCAACCACATAAAAGCATCAAATTTCCATGCAGACATCAAAGATGTGGCATTAGATAAAAAAGCCATAAAAGTGAACATCAGAGATATTGGTTTCAAAGAAATACAAGGGTTTGACCTGAACCAGCTTTCCGCCAACATTGAGGTTGATGAGCAAAAAGCTGCCCTCTCCAATCTTATCATCAAGACAAATCACTCTTCCATACAAGCCGACCTGGCTAGCCAATTTCAATCCCTAAATATGATCAAGAACAATCTTGCTGGGATAGCATTCAATTCGAAAATAACGGACACAAAGATCGCCCTACAAGACGTGCTATTTTTCAATCCTCAGATGCTCGACAGCCTTCCCGTAAATATTGATGCCAATTCAGCCATTCTCCTCAACTCCCAAATCCATGGAAAAATAGGGGATTTTACAATCGAAAATTTGTCCATCGGACTGATGGATCACACGAAATTCAGCACCAAAGGTAAAGTTTCCGGTTTGCCCGAAACCAACAATTTGCGGCTGGACCTCAATAGCCAATTGACTTCAACAAGTGCCGATCTTTCGTCCCTTTTGCCAGATTCTTTGATAAAAGGAAAAATACAGATTCCTGAAAAAATTGAATTTGGAATTGACCTGAAAGGAAGTTTTGCACAATTGGTCACCAACCTCAACTTGCAAACGAGCGGCGGGTCGATAGTATCCAATATCAATTTTAAAAACCTCAAATCTTCCCTCCCGGAATATGACGGGAATGTGAAAATAAAACAATTGAATGTGGGCGAAATCCTGCAAGATACCGCTCAGTTGGGAATTGTCGACTTAGAAATAAAAGCCCAAGGCAAAGGGTTTTCCATGGAAAATATGGACAATCAGATCGATCTGATTGTCAACGAAGCGGAATACAAGTACTATACTTATCGCGATCTGACAATAGATGGTCAATTCAAAAATCAATTATTAAGCCTGAATACCAGCATCGCAGATGAAAACTTAACTTTCGACTTTGAAGGAGAAATCGGTCTTGGCAATGCAGCAAAAGAGATTGTTTTTGAGCTGAACCTCGAAAAAGCCTACCTGCGAGAATTGCATTTGTCGAATGAGGACCTAAGGCTAAAAACCAAAATTGAGACGGATCTGACGATAGATACATTCAAAAAAATAAATGGGGATTTGAGCATCCGGGAGTTTGCCGTTTATAAAAATGGAGAACTGTACCGGGTAGATTCATTTTTGGTAGCGTCAGTAAACGAAGAACGCAACACATCTCTAAAGATCGATTCGGATATTTTATCCGCACAGTTCAACGGCACCATATCCATTTTGGATTTGGCCTCGACCCTGAAACAGCATTTCAGTTATTATTACGCCAGCGATACCATTGCAAATGAAACCGTCGAGGAACAAAATTTTGATTTCGAAATCAAAATCAAGGCTACCGATCTATTGACCGAGGTGCTGCTTCCAGAGCTGGAGGAGATCGTGCCCGGGGAAATAAAAGGAGAATTTAACAGCAGTGAAAAGAAACTTGACGTCATTATTGATGTCCCTCTAATAAAATATGGAAATTTCAATTTGGATGGTTTGCTCGTGGAAGTGAAATCCGACAATAAAAACCTCACCTATGATGTGGGCATTGCAGCGATCAAAGATGAGGTTTTCTCCATCAACCACTTATCGTTGACCGGCGAAGTGGAAGACAATCAAATCAGCGCAAAGCTCTCGCTGCAAGATTCTGTGCAAACAGACAAGTACCAGATGGACGGCACATTGACCAGTGAAAATGGGACATACAAATTCCATTTTATATCCAACAACATATTGTTGAACTATGAAGAATGGGACTTACCAGAAGACCATTTTCTACAGTTTGGGCAAGACGGGATCACGGCTGGTAATATTTCGTTGACAAATGGCCAACAGAAAATTGCATTTGATTCCGGGGACAAAAACCTTAAAATCGACTTTTCAAAATTTGAGCTCGCTACGCTGTCAGCCTTGGTGGAAGGCAACAAACAAATCGTCAGGGGTATGCTCGACGGAACCGTTCAGCTAACGAAAACCATGGATTTTACAGGCATTTCTGCTGATCTCAAAATGGCAAATTTCAGTTATATGGAAGATACCGTGGGCGATATTGACCTCAATCTCAAAAACGAACAGCAAGGCCAGTATAAAGCATTGGTCAACCTTTCCGGAAATGGAAATGACGTACAGATCGGTGCATTTTATGCAACTGGCGATGCACAACCTGAGATGAAAATCGATGCAGACATCAAGCAGCTCCACCTCGCAAGTATAGAGTCCTTGACAGGAAACAACATCCAGCAGGCCGAAGGGGATATCACCGGCCAAGTCAGTATTTCCGGCACGCCTGACCAGCCTGACATACATGGGGATATTGAGTTTAACAATACCACATTTGAGGTTGGTTATCTCGGGACGAGATTGAGCATAGACGGGCAGACCATCGGAATTGCAAACAACAAAGTGGCTTTCAATAATTTTATAGTTACGGATGTAGAAAAGCATCAATTTTCCATGGATGGTTCAGTGGATATTAAAAACATGTCAAACCCAAACGTGGAAATGTCCATATCTTCCGACAACTTCCTTGCGCTCAACACCACCGAAGAAGATAATAAATTGTACTTCGGAAAGCTCATTCTAAATAGTGAAGCACAGATAAAAGGCTCGATAAAAGAACTGGATATTTCGATGAAAATCGATGTAGGCGAAGGAAGTGATCTTACCTACGTTGTGCCAAAACCCCAAGATGGGGCAATAGAAAAAGAAGGCATTCTCCGGTTTGTGGATAGGGACGAAGAGGATGGAAAACAGGATATTTTCTTCAAAGAACTGAAAGATGATATAGCACCCGATGACACGTTGAAAGCTGCTCTGGGCATGAACCTGAATGCCATCATCAACATCGACAAGACCAGTAAGTTCAATATTATTGTTGATCCCGTGGCCGGCGACAACCTGGCCATAAGTGGCGATGCAAACCTGAGCCTGGGCATCAACCCTGCCGGGGACATTTCGCTCACTGGCCAATATGAAGTGCATGAGGGGAAATATAACCTTTCATTTTACAGTATCGTCAAGCGGGAATTTGATGTAAAAGAAGGTAGCAAATTGACATGGTATGGCGATGTACTCAATGCCAATATCGATCTTACAGCACTGTATCAAATAGAAACCGCTCCGCTGGATCTGATGCAAAGCACGGCTTCACAAAATGCCGAATCAAATATTTACAAACAGAAATTGCCCTTTATTGTCATCTTGAATATGGAAGGAGAACTGCTGAGTCCCGATATTTCTTTTGAGCTAGATATGGATGACCAGGCCAAAAGCTACGCTGGTGGTGCAGTGTATGGCAAAATACGATCGGTAAACCAGGACGAATCTGAAGTGAACAAACAGGTATTTGCATTATTGATCTTAAAGCGGTTTATGGTCAACAACCCATTCTCAAGTGCAGGTGGCTCTACCGAGGGTACGGTCAGGACAAGTGTGAGCAGGTTGCTATCCGACCAGCTCAACCGGCTCACTGATCAGATCGCAGGAGTTGACCTTAATGTTGACCTCAAGTCTTACGAAGATTATTCATCGGGCGACAAGCAAGGACGCACAGACCTCAACCTTGGGCTGGCAACGAAACTTTTTGACGATCGCGTTACCGTGAAGGTCGCCAGCAATATCCATTTGGAAGGGGCGGAAAAACAGCAAAATAGCCTAACCGACTTTGCAGGCGATGTATCTGTGGAATATAAATTGACCGAAGATGGACGTTTCAGGTTGGTCACTTTCAGGAAAGAAGTATATGAAGCGCTGCTACAAGGAGAAATCATCGAAACAGGAGCGGGTTTTATCGTGGTCAAGGATTTTGACAAATTCAGGGAGATTTTTCAAAAGAATAAATCGACAAATAAAAACAACAAAGATGGCAAGGAGTAATCGCCGTACTTACATATTGACCAATTGCCTGAAAGGAATTTTGCTCCTGCTGATTATAAACGGTTGCAGCACCACCAAATTCCTAAAGGAAAACGAAACCCTCTATACAGGAGCCTCGGTGAAGCTGGAATCAAAAAAAGGCGTCAGCAGCAAGAAAGAGATTAAAAGTGAATTGACTGGTTTAATCAGGCCAAAACCGAATTTGAGCATATTTGGCGCCAGACCGAGGTTGTGGATCTACTACACAACAAAAGAACCCAAAAAGGAAAAGGGACTTGGTCATTGGCTAAAATACAAAGTCGGCAAACCACCTGTACTTCTCAGTGATGCAAAGCCCGGATATGTCCAAAATTCCATGTCAGACAAACTGTTCAACATGGGTTTTTTCAATAATAAAGTCACTTACGAAATCAACCGGAAAAAGAAAAAGGCAGATATCGAGTATATCGCATCGGTATCCAAGCCGTACACACTCAGGAAAATAGAATTCCCCAAAGACAGCAGCGACATATTATCGGCCATAGATTCGGTAAGCCTAAAAACAATACTGAGAGCAAAGAGCCGCTTCAGCCTCGAAGACTTGCAGGAAGAAAGACAGCGCATCGAAAATGGCTTGAAGGATCAGGGCTTCTATTATTTTGACAATGAAGACCTGATTTATGAAATCGACACAACCGTGGGAAACAAAGAAGTGGACCTGTACCTGATGCTGAAAGACAACATGCCCGAGAAAAGTACCCAGACCTACAGCATCAAGGAAATTGACATTTATCCCAATTATTCATTTGCCACTGTCGATAGTGCCCTCAACAACAAATCGGTGGTGATCGACAGCATGAACTATTTTTCAGATAGCAGAGATATCAACCCTGAGGTGATCACCAATGCGGTATTGCTCAACCCCGGGAACAAGTATTCCAGAGCTCTGCATACTAAATCATTGAGCAGGCTGATCGGTCTCGGGGTATTTAAATACGTAGATATCCGGTTTCTCGACGATTCTACAAACAACCAATTGACGGCCAAAGTTTACCTGACGCCATTGAAAAAGAAGTCTTTGCGGTTTCAGGCCGAGTTCGTATCCAAATCCAATAACTTCCTAGGGCCTGGTGTGGAATTGACCTATTCCAACAGGAATATCTTTGGCGGCGCAGAGCTGCTGAACATCTCGTTGACGTCGAGCTTTGAAACACAAATCAACGGAAAACAAAACAGGCCGCTCAACTCATTTGAAATCGGACTGGAAGGCAGACTGACAATTCCACGGTTTTTGACCCCTTTTAATTTCAAAAACAGGTATAAATTTGTACCACAGACTACATTCACTTTGGGCGCGTCAGTGATGGACAGGGTGGATTATTTTCGATTGCAATCCACTACTTTCAGTTATAGTTTCCTGTGGAAAGAATCACAGATCAACCAACATCAGCTGTCGCCTGTTGATATCAACTTTGTGCATCTGACCAACAAAGGACCGCTGTTTGAAGAACTGCTGGAGGACAACCCCTTCTTGGCCAACAACTATCAGGATCAGTTTATCATAGGCGGCGGGTATTCCTATGTGTACAACTCCAAGCTAAAGCTAAAAAGTGAGGGGAAAACACACAATTTTTATGCAGGGGTCAATTTAGACATAGCAGGTAACTTGCTCTACTTATTGCAATCGAGCACCAATAATTTCGAAAGTTCTGTCTCAGACCCGTACACCATTTTTGGTTTTCCCTATGCGCAATTCGCCAAGGCGCAATTTGACCTCAGGCACTATTACAGAATTGACAAGCAAAATAACGTTGCCTCAAGGCTGATCGTCGGAATTGGCGTGCCTTATGGAAATTCCTATGTTTTGCCTTATATCAAACAGTTTTCTTCTGGGGGAAGCAACAGCATCAGGGCATTCCGCGCGCGATCCTTAGGTCCAGGCACCTACTACAACGACAGCATCAACACCCAGAATGCGTACATCGATGAAACAGGCGACATCAAACTCGAAGGATCGTTGGAATACCGATTTGACATCATTGGACCGATCAAGGGAGCCGTGTTTGTCGATGCCGGCAATGTGTGGCTGGCCAACGAAGATACTACCCGGGTCGGTGGTAAATTTGACGCCACCAAATTCATCAATCAGCTTGCTGTTGGCAATGGGGTGGGCATCCGCCTGGCCACTAAGTTTTTCGTGCTTCGCCTCGACGTGGCCTTCCCGATAAGGAAAATAGTGCCCAAAATCCATGACGACCCCAATAGCGAAGCGCAGTTTGAATGGGTCTTTGACAATGTGAATTTTGGGGATAAAAACTGGCGAAAAGAAAATATCGTCTGGAACATTGCCATTGGCTATCCTTTCTGATACTGTTGTAAATTTTACGATTCAAGAAAGCCCTTAAAATCCATGGATTCTAAGGGCTTTTTCTATCTATAAAAATCCTTTGAGGAAAGAGGAACAATATCGAAACTAGGCCCGCTCCATTTTAGGTTAAAATGTGGATCATTTGCATTTCCCTTTTTATAATAAACCTTGATCGGGTGCAGCCCTTCTTTCAAAAGGATTGTCCCCCTTCTTTCCGAATCAGCCTCATATCCATAATCAGCATCAATCACCATCGCATCGTGGATCCGCATCAGGGCAGTGCCCTCAGCGGTCAACGAGAAGGTATATTCGCCATCCTCTGGAATTTTTATAAATGTCTGGCAGTACAATAAATTATCGTCTTTGCCAAGCAGGCTTGCCGATAGTTGTTCTGCCATGCCTACCGAGGATGGATAAAGATTATCCACTTGAGGAATCCACGGAGACTCATCCTGAAACGATTTCCACTCCACACCTGCTACGGTGTTTTCCTTCACAACTGACGGGATCAATTCGCCATCATAAGGCCTTGGAGCGGATTCATTTGGCCGACGGAGTTGCAGTACCCTTTGTTTCATCTCAGCTTGCAGGTTTTCCATATCTGGCCCAGCAGCCAGGTTGTTGATTTCTTTTGGGTCTTTTACCACATCATAAATTTCAAAATCATCATTGGTCGATTGCACATCGTACCTGACACCCAACAGGTTGTTCATATATACCATCTGCATTTGCTTCCTCGTTCTGCCCCGATGACTTTCGTCAAAGTCTTCATACGCTGGCGTTTTGCTATTTACAAAGTATTCTACATACACGGTACTTTCCTTTTGGTTTCCCGTTCCCGACATGGCCGGAAGCAGGCTCACGCCGTCAGACTTGGCCGGTGCAGCAAATCCTGCTGCATCGCAAAATGTCGCCATCCAATCGGAAAACATACCGGGTGTGGTCACCTCTTTGTGGTTTGTGAATTTGACAGGCCACTTGGCGATGGTCGGCACCCGGATGCCTCCCTCCCACACGTCGCGCTTGATGCCATCGAACGGGCCAAAACTATCAAAAAACTCAGGCGTATTCTCGACATATCCTTCTGGTAAATAAGATTCCCGCGAAGGGCCATTGTCAGAAGTAAAGACAACAAGTGTGTTGGAATCAACACCCAAGTCTATGAGCAATTGATTGATATCGCCCACTGCATCGTCGATGCGCCTGACGCTGGTCGCATATCTTTTATAAGTGTCAGGCCATGGAATTTCCTCGGTTTTTGGGTCATTGTCATGGTCATATACCGCATTGACATAATCGGGGTGTGTCCATGAATCTGGCTCCCCTGAGGCGGTGTTAATCATGTGGCCCTTCTCTCCAGTCCACTGCAAGCCACCATTCAGCCCTTTGGCTTCCGGGTAAGCCTGAGTTGGCAATTCTATAACAGCATGAGGCGTGTCAAAAGCGAGGTACATGAAAAACGGTTTTTCGGACTTTGATTGAGAATGGTCCACGATCCACTTTTTGGCGTAAGCCGTCCAAAGGTCCATCGTGTAGCATTTATCCAGATCGGCAGATATATCTTCATGGTTTTTATATACTTCTTTGGCATCGCGATAAATCCCTTCCTTTGGGTAGTGCTCGTGACCATCACGATGGCGCATGTAACCAAAGTAGTCATCAAAGCCCCGCTTGAGCGGATGGGCCACCCAGTCTGCACCCTTATTGATCTGCACGGTATCACCCTGCAATCCCCATTTTCCGACAGCCACAGTCTCGTATCCTGCTTTTTGCAATACATTGCCCACGGTATAATTATCGGCAATTGCTTTATCGAATTGGTTGTCGCGGACATTGGCATGCCCTTGGTGCAATCCAGAAAGCAACGATGCCCGCGATGGGGCGCAAACGGGCGCGCTACAATAATGCTGTGTCATATAGACACCCTCTGAGGCCATCTTATCGAGGTTGGGAGTTTTGTGCCAGGGCTGACTGGGGTTGTTGTCTTTTTCACGTTGGTTCTGAAAAAAAACACCCAAATCTCCATAGCCCAGATCGTCCGCAAGAATGAATATGATATTGGGTTGAGCAGGAACTGATTCGCCTAGGGTTTCCGTCTTTTTTTCTACGGAACAGCTCAATAAAAATATGGTCAAAATGAAAATGCCGGTGGTCAGGTTTTTATGTATCATCTATCTATAGCTTTATAATTTACTGGTTATCAGAGACGCATAATCATTCAATAGCGTGTCCTAATTTGCTCCGGCCGCCGGTTTCATCTGTCTGTAGTTTCAGAGGTTCGAAAAAAGCAATACTGCAATAAACCACTTTTTTTTCTAAACTTGATAGCCATCCAAGTAGAAAATCATTTCAGCAGGGTTAAAGTCTTCGATAGGAATCCATGGGTTTTAGGGGCTTTTTGGAGTGAAAAAACGAACACTTCGTTGTAGGCTTGTGAGCAGGTTTATTCTACCGTCACGGATTTAGCCAGGTTCCTTGGCTGGTCCACATCACAACCTCTGAGGTAGGCAATGTGGTACGACAGCAACTGAAGCGGGATGATCGCCAAGAAAGGCGCCAATGCTGGATGGCAAGTCGGTATCTCCATAATATCGTCAGCCATTTTCTGCAATCTCTTGTCGCCTTTGGTGACTACCGCAATCACAATCCCTTTGCGCGCCTTTATCTCCTGGATATTGTTTACCAATTTTTCGTAATGCTCATTTTGTGGAGCAACAACAATGACTGGCAATTTATCATCGACCAAGGCAATGGGGCCATGTTTGATTTCGCCGGCAGCGTATCCTTCAGCATGTACATAGGATATTTCCTTCAGCTTTAGCGCGCCCTCCAGTGCCACGGGAAACAAGTTGCCCCTTCCCAAATACAGCGCAGCATTGGCTTCCAGATACTTCGCAGCAATCTGCTTGATCTTTTCATTGTCCAGTAAAATGCTCGCAAGCTTATCAGGAATCTCTGACAGCTCCTTGACCAACACGCCATAATCCGCATCGGAAATAGTGCCTTTGGCTTTTGCCAATTTCAAAGCAAACATTGTGAGCACGGCTACTTGAGCTGTAAAGGCCTTGGTGGAAGCGACTCCTATTTCGACACCGGCGTGCGTATAGACGCCAGCATCAGTTTCACGCGAAAGCGTAGAACCAACGACGTTGCAAATACCAATCGCCAACGCTCCTTTGTCCTTGGCCAATTGCAATGCTGCCAACGTATCGGCAGTTTCACCACTCTGGCTGATGAGCATCACGACATCTTTATCACTGATGACGGGCTTGCGGCACCTAAATTCTGAGGCGTACTCAACTTCTACAGGAATCTGCGCATATTCTTCCAGCAGGTATTCCGCAATCAACGCGGCATGCCACGAAGTGCCACAACCAATGATGATGATCCTGTTGGCTTCTTTTATACGTGGGAACACATTCAACAAGCCGCCCAAAACGATTTCCGTATGTTCTGGTTTCAGCCGACCACGAAATGTCTCTTTGATGATATTGGGCTGCTCATAGATTTCCTTGAGCATGTAGTGCTCATAATCCCCTTTGCTCAACTCGCCAATTTCCAAGTTGACGTTGCTGATCTTGAAAGAAACCGGGGTGTTGCCAATATTTTTCAAAGTAAAATTCTTGTGCTGAATCACAGCTACATCTTCATCGTTGAGATAGATGATTTGGTTGGTATGCTCCACAAAGGTATTGGCATCGCTGGATACAAAATAGGCGTCAGTACCCAGACCGACCACGAGCGGACTTCCCTTTCTTGCCGCAATGATTTTGTCCTTTTCATTGACACACAACACGGCAAGACCATACGCCCCGACCACTTTTGAGAGCGCTAGCTGAACGGCCGTTTCGGCAGAAACTTCTACTTCCTGATTGTAGAAATATTCGATTAGGTTGGCCAATACTTCCGTGTCCGTTTCACTTTGAAATGTATATCCCTTGGCTTCCAAATCCGTTTTCAACAAATCATAATTTTCGATGATGCCATTGTGCACAATAGTAAAATTGCCGTTTTGCGAAAGCTGCGGATGGGCGTTCACATCACTTGGCTCCCCATGGGTGGCCCAGCGTGTATGCCCGATCCCAATATTGCCATGAGCCCTTTCCGGCACAATATGGTTTTCCAAATTAGCTACTTTTCCTTTACTCTTGAATATCTCCAGGCTGCCATTGAGGATCGCCACGCCAGCCGAATCATACCCCCGGTATTCCAACCGCTTCAGTCCACCGATCAAAACAGGCAGTGCCTCTTCCTTACCAATATATCCTACTATTCCACACATATTTTTCTATTTTACAAAGGTTGTTTGCAATGTTCTTTCCATTTGATCTATCATCTTGTCGCCAAGATCTTCTTTGGTTTTCTTATGGATTTTGATGGCTTTTATCATCTCGCTGTTGTCCAATTCCCCGCGCACCTGCATGAAATCTTCTTCTCGTGCGCCCACTTGTCCGTCCACGCCAAATCCGGTCATTTTAGAAAGTGAAAATTCCTTTTTCGCATCTTCATACAAATAATCATCAATGGCCAGCACACTTTCCTTCCATTTCTTCACAATCGCCACAACATCTACAGCGGTAAAATCCTTGGTTTTTTTACCATAAAACTGCTCCAGCACGTCGAGTGCCCAAGTCCATTCGTAGTTATAATAGTTTTTATGGATACCTGCCAAAGCAGAATTTACCTCTTCCAATGAATTGATCTCGCCAGATTCTATTGGCTTTATCAATTCTTCCAGCGCTTCGAAAGGACAAATCAACCCAGACAGATCGACCCAAAAACCCTTCCCATGAGCCGTATCGGCCTTCAAGGCATTCTGGATATCCTGATCATTTTCGTAGTCCTTGCCATTGAGCCTGGTGATAATGGAGTTGCCGAGAAACTTCCAAATCGCCTTTTCATACAAATCGATGGCGCGCTCCAGGGCACGTTTTTCGATCTTCATTTTCTCATATTTGTAGGCCTTGGCTTCAGCTTTGGTCGTACTTTTTATTTCCAGAAGTTTGTTCCTGCCATTGATCATCTTTTGGATGGTATATGGACTCAGCAGGTTGAAGTTGATTAAATCAAGGAGATTGGAGTCTTTGCGGTTGTCCCGCTTGGGCCACTTTTTGGAGTCTCGAATAGTTCCTATACTTTTCAGGTTGATGGCTGGCACCAAGATACTTTCATCATTATTTTCTATGATATAAGAAAAAGGAAAGTCCGTCGTGTCGCTGTGTTTGTAGTGGCGGCCTATCACCAGAGAAAACGCGCCGACCCTCGAAGGCCACAAAATATACGAGTCGCTTGTAGTCTTGGCGCCGCGCTCCATGATGCCCTGATGAATCGGACCCAGTTTGTACAAGTGGTTGCTTTGGTTGGAACCACTACCTGCGTTGAGGAATGAATACAGTCCTGCGATGAGCAACGTTGATTTGTGGTGCGTGACGGTATATGGCCCTGCAAAAATCGAACAGGCCTCTCCGTGAAATCCCTGACAATTAGCAAAAAACAGGGAGTTGATCGCTGAATATTGCTTATCGAGGATACAGCCCTGGCCAATAAAACACTTCGAAATCAGGGTAGAATCCATGATTTTTGAGCCGGAGCAAACGATGAAATCCTCCATCAAGACCCCTTCTCCTATTTCGACTGGAGCTTCAAAATTGCTGTTGATACTTCCATTTTTCAATTTCCTCGCCCCATCGATGATCGCCCCTGGGCCAATATTGACATTGAGTATTTTGTTGCAATTGATGATGCTGGCTTGCGCACCGATGGTTCCTGTTTTACTTTTGACAAAATCCGCATATTTATCTACCAGTCCGGTCAGCGATGCCACCAATTTTGGCCGATGCCTGTACAAGGCCATCATGTAGGCCACGTGCGTTGACAGATGATCGTAAATGGTGATTTCACGTCCTCCACCTTCATTGATCGCTTCTACTTTTAGCCCATTGCCAAAAGTAGTTTCCCCATCTACAACCAGTGAAACAACATTGTGGATCACGACACCTTCGCCAATGTTGTAATTGGCAATATAGCTGCCCACGTTGTGTATAAGGACATTTTTGCCCACTTCGCAATTGTGGAGCCATGCATTGTATATTCCCGATTTGAAAGTGATGCCACCGACGAGTTTGACAGAATGGTTGAAACTGTTCAACCTGATGTGGCTTGTGAATTTACTATTGTGGATGTTGTCTGGGATAAAATCGTGTGAAACCTTTACCAGACTCCAATCTGTGGAGGTACATCCCTGGTGGATCAATTGCCCGATTTCTTCGTCGAGCAGGTTTCTATAAGTACTGTTGTTTGAAATGTGAGGCATCGCGCTGAATTATTTCCGGCCTCAAAAGTAACATATTGCCTCAGACCAACACACTCATAAACCTAACATATATAACACAAAGCAATATTTAAACTTTACACTTGATATATAAACAACTGTTTATATGTATTTTATACAACATATAAACACTACATAAAATATAAATCTATAGAAAATAAACCTAATACACAGACCCTTGACGGCTTGGCGAGCAATAAAGTCCTCTCGCAAAGGCGCAGAGACGCAAAGAAAAAAGATTGGGGGACTCAAGCTAAAAATTACAGAAGACCCTTAGCGTCTTCGCTGCTTTGCAAGCAATAAGTCCCATGGATTATCACACCAATTCAATGTATTTAGAAAGGCGTGTTTTTTGAGGAATTCGGATTTTCTTTCTCAGTCTTACCCTAGCGATCTCCACGCTCTGTGGGGTAACATTTTGCAAGCCTGCGATTTCTTTGCTCGAAAGCTCCAGCTTAATGTAGGCACATAATTTCTTCTCTTTAGGAGTGAGGTTGGGATGCTTTAGCAACAGGCGATCCAAAAAACCAGGATGCAGTTTTTCCAGTTGCATGACCACCATGTCCCAATCGACAGGATTGCCAGAGGCCCTTTCGAGCACCTTGAGCAGATCAGTAATTTTTTGAAGGTGCTTTTTTGGAGCGTCAGATTCCATCTTTTTGAGATGGCTCGTGGTCATGGCGATCAACTCATTTTTTTTGGATAGCTCCAGCAAAAATGAGATGAGTTCACGTTCCTTGACATCCAGTTCTGTCTTGAACCGCATCTTAGCCCGTTGCTCCATTTCCTTTTCTGTGGACATTTCATGGATATGCCCCATCGCTTTTTTCAATCGGGTGATGTCGTGGATCGAGGCCCTTATGCCCAAATACCTACCGGTCTTATTATACACCCCGCGCATATTTACCGAACACCAAATCAATTGCTTGTGGCGAGTCAGGACACGGAATTCAAGGGATTTATTGATAATCAGCTGGTCAAGTGCTTTATCAATAAACCCTTCAAACTTATCCCTGTCGGGTCCATAAACCAACAACTCCCCTATCCCACTGGATATCACTTGATTGGCCGTGAAACCCGTGAGATCGAAGCAGGATGGCGAGCAATATTTCAATTTACCACCCGGATCGATCCAAATTTCCCAGCCAAAAGTAAAATCGCTGATCAATTGGTAAAATTGCCGCTGGTTTTGCTCTTCTTCCAAAGCAGCCTTGGATTCCTCCAATTGAAATTGCTGCTCCGAAAGCCTGGCATTTAACGCTTTGATTTGCTCGTTGATATTTTCGCTACTTTCGTTGGCTTCCATTTCCATGGATTTTTGATGCTTTTTATAACCATTATCCCCCATAAACCGTCAAAGGTCAATTAGGCCGAAGGTAGTTATTTCTTTACAATGCCCGAAATATCCATGAGCACGAGCTGCCTACCCTGGTCGCCATTTGGACAATCCACCACTACTTTCGTGCCGTCGGGGCTCGACCGAGGATGGGTATCTACACGCCACTCGCCCTTGTATTTTGGATCGAGGTGAAAATCCCCAATCGGAATGCGCTTCTTGGTCGGTACATGGTACAGATACACTTGTTGCACCCTGTCATCATTTGGATATTCATCATTGAGGATCCACTCTCCTGTTTCGCCAATATTAAGATAGGTATTGTGCCCATTTCGGGTCATGATACCTTCCCCTTCTAACTGCGGTGCTGCTCCTTCTTCATCTTTAAAAAGATAAAAACCATCGCCCTTTGGCTCGATCCTCGTCCAGGCCATGATGTGCTCAGGATCTCTCCAGAGAAAATGTGAAGTAAACCCTGAATCATCAACCAGGCGAATATCTTTCCCTTCCAAGTTAGAAGTGTACATGAGCGTGCCAAATGAACCCACACTTGCTTTGGATGGCGTTTTCCATCTATGCAAAAAGATAAATCTCGTGCCATCGGTGTTGAAGAGCAGGTGATTGAACCAGTGCATTTTCGTATCGAAGTCGTCGAATGTGGCTCCGGACTTGTGCTTAGGTTTTAAGTCCATCATCTGCGCCATGGAAATAATGAGCTTTTTCTCGCCAGTTTTCAGATTGCACAGATAAACCCCGGCATCGTCGGGGGCAATGTTGTCTGCATTGGGATCGGGAATTCCTGCGTATCCATACCCTCTGCGAAGGTTGTTGATTCGCTCAAAATTCGTCGTGATCGCATGCACGCCATCAGGACTGAGAGAATAGATCGCAAATGGGAGTGTGCGTTTTTCCATGGTTTTGATGTTCACAATATGACTGACGAACTTATCTCCTTCGCGGTCGTTCCAGATGACCTCATGATCAGAATTAGGCAAGAATTGCAACATGCATCCCTGCTGCCAACCCCACGAATTGCTTTCGCCAAGTTCCGTCCATTTGTCCCCATCCTGCGTATCTACCACGCCGACTTTGATCACATCGGTTTCTTCCGGAGGCCTGTTTTCAAAATCAACTTCATTGGACAGTACATATCGACCCGTCGGATCCATTTCCAACTTGTCGTAATACCCAAACCAATAATGCTTTGGCCCCTTGGTTATAAATCTAGTCGGCACATATTCCTTGACAATGGCACCATCCTCAGCTTGAATTTCCGTTTTCTGTACTTCAGTTTGTGCTTCTTTCTTTTTTGGCTGGCACGCCAAAACCAAAAGTGTGATGATGATTAGATATGAAATGTTGTTTTTCATGGATTTTAGAGGCTTTTGTTGTAAGAATTATTCTTTACTCGTTCTAGCTTTTTGTTCTACAAAATAAGGCTGGAAAGTGTATTGAGAATGTTCGTTCCATTTTTTATTGACAACAGGCAGCAACGCTTTGGAATCCTGAATGACATCTTTGTAATCCGGGTCGTCAAAGAGATTTTCATATTCTTCCAGATCGGCATTTTCGTCGTACAGCTCTCCCAGTCCATCTTCATATTGAATGTATCTAAAGTCATTGGTCCTCACGGCATGGTTGTTCATACCATAGGTGGTAATGGCTACGTAATCGCTTTCATCTGCATTTGATTTCATCAGCCCAACCAAACTACGGCCTTCATTTCTGTCGTATTGGGGCAAGCCACAAAGCTCCAAAAGTGTTGGGTAAATGCTCAACATTTCTGTTGGTTCATGGATTTTCTTGCCTTTTGGCACGCCGGCACCGGCAAAAATCAACGGGGCATTTGTGGCAGGTTCCCACAAGGCATGCTTGGCAAATGTCCCTTTTTCGCCCATCCTGTACCCATGGTCTGACCATAGCACGATCACGGTATTATCGGCATATTCACTGTTTTCCAAAGCGTCCAGCACCCTCCCAACTTCATAATCAACAAAGCTGACACAGGCAAGATAAGCCTGCACGATCTTGGGCCATTCTCCGCTTTCTATCGCCCAATCGGTCGAAGGCATCATCGGAAGATCATTGATTTTCAAAGCTACAGGAGGTACGTCATTTAGATCGTCTGCTTTATAGGGTGGCAGTTCTATACCTTCCAATGGATGCATATCAAACCATTTTTGAGGCACATATAATGGCACATGGGGACGTAAAAACCCGACACCCATAAAAAATGGCTCATTATATTTCCTATTTAACCTTTCTATTACCCAATCGGCAGAATGGTCATCTGGCATTAAACTGTCATAAGCAGGAAATGCTCCCCAGTCCGTGCTGGTCCGTCCGTATTTTTCTCTATCTGAGGTTCCATAACCATCCCAAATAAATCGGCTCTCAGGCTTAGGTCCAAATCCCTTTGACCTCCCACCCGACTCATCAAACAACCCATCAGGCGCATGATTGTGAAAAAGCTTGCCAATTCCCATGGTGTAGTATCCCTGATTTTTAAAATACTCTGGTAGAAATTGAATGTCTGCCGTCGCCTTATTGTCCGATTTAATTTCGTCATCAGCGATCATGCCATAAATACCCGTTGACGATGGCCGCAAACCCGTCATGATCGAAGCGCGCGAAGGCCCACAAAGTGGAGCCTGACAATGGGTATTAGTAAACAATACACCCTGCGAAGCCAGTTTGTCCATATTTGGCGTAATAGCATTTGGGTGACCGTCCATGCAGCCCAACCAGTCGTTGAGATCGTCCACAGCTATAAATAGTACATTGGGTTTTGTGATCTCTACTCCCTTTTGTTCCGGCTTACCGCCAAAACTCAGACAGACAAAGCCAAAAAATAGCCAAGGGATTATTTTACTCATTTTTTTTGGGTTTACCTTATTTTCAAAAAAGCCTATAATTTTAAAGAAAAACAGGACTCCATCAGTCTGTCATCTTATTTATCACTGAAAAGCAATAATCAAAAATAACGTGATTTTCTCAGCTAACAAACTACTGAGGTGTCATTGGTTGGTTTGAGGAGAGTGTTTATCAAAATTGACCTAAAAAAACAAAGGCGAGTTTAGCAACTCGCCTTTATTCAACCTAAACACCCAAAATTATGAAAAAACTACTAAGACAATTCTTTTTTAATTGATCATGGAAACTTACATTTACCAATCACTTTACTTTATAACGACAACCTCTTTTTTTTGTTGTCATGTGTTGCGAAAGATTTTTATTTCCGATCTACATTACAAAGATACGTTAATTTTCATGAAAGGGTTGCAATAAAATTTAAATTAATTATTACATAGGTTGTCTTTCACAGTCATTATTATAATTTTTTGAATTAACGTGTGCATAAGTCACAGTTCATTATCACAATTTTTACCTGATGCTACATAATTACAAATAGCACAAAACTTTTTATTTCATATTTAACAAATCCGTAATATTAGTATTTATTTTTGTAGTGGTAACTTAGACATCATAAGCCTTTGCTCACAAGTGGTAATACAGTCCACAATCCATATAAACTCCATGCTTTCTCCGGCATTTAAAACTTCTGGCCTATAACAGTCCGTTCTGGCAGCAATATCCCCTCGGAAAGTGTTCTGCAATTTAAAGTTCCATGGATTTTGAGGGCTTTTTCATGGCTGCTTTGTTTCTATTTGGCAAAAGGGCGGATAAACCATTGGGTCTGGTTCATTTATTCCAAGAAAAAGAAATGTACTATCATGGAAATTGGATGCTTTTAGACATGTCATAATAAGGTAATCAAAGAAGAGGGGGTTAGAACGACATCCTGATGAATAGGTTCCACTAAAAACACAGCAGAACCTACTTTTTTCATGAATAAATCGCCATTTCTTCCTTAAGTACTGTTTTGGTGTCATACCGCAAGCAATCATTATGATGCGATCGCTATTTTTATCCAAAATTTCGAATTGAACCTTAAGACTATGTCACAGAAAGTTTTTAATGCCAAAGTAAAGAACTCATTGCCCTGGAAAGCGAAGCCATCAACAACCCATTACGCCCGTAAGTGAGGTCGTTTAAGAACTGGAAACTAGTTGTCTAGTAAGTCAATCTTTAATCAATCACCGGTTTTTAATAGTATTTATTCTATAGCAGATAATCCATAATTGAAACAAAGAATTGATAAAATGCTCCTTTGACAATTTCCATGTTAATTTCTTTTGCACATACAAATTTTTACTATTGCAGAATTTTTTAGAAGGTTTTAATTTATGTAACAAATTTAGCTTTTTGTTCTTTTCAAAAAGAAAGGCAATTCTGTGCTGTCTATTATCTCTTCTGACATACCTCCAGATATTTGGCCAGGACTGTAGCTGCCCACCCATAAACACCTGCGGTTGCGATGTAGGCTTGACGAAATTGACAGTGGAGTTTACCGGGCTGCTTGGATTAACAGTTATTGTTGAAGATGAAGGCGGGGTCATTCATAGCGGTCTGCTTCTGGTTAATGGAAGTATTGTCGATATAGAAAGCTCAGCAGGGGTTGACCAACCATTTGTCGGAGACTTGGTCACCATAAGAACCACACTTGCCGTTCTTGCCACCATCAATACATCATGTGTTGATCCAGTGACCATCGGTTCTACATTTGGGGATTACACTGTTATTGGTGGAGAAAGTGTAGGAGGCACCCCTATTTGTTGTGAAGTCATGGAATCGACGGATCCGGTGATTTCTGGATGTCCCTCTGATATTGTAATTGATGTGAACCCGACCTCTTGCGGAGAAAATGTGAGTTGGACAGCACCAACTGTTTCGGATAACTGTAATGTTATGAGTTTTACAAATAGTCACAATCCAGGAGATTTTTTCACCGTAGGATCTCCCACCTTAGTCGCATATACGGCAGAAGATGACTATGGAAATACAGCTGCCTGTTCTTTCAACGTAACGGTCAATGACAATACAGATCCTGTCATTAATAATTGCCCGACGGATATTAACATCGTCGTTGACCCTTCCTGTCAAGCAACCGCCACATGGACTGAGCCAACGGCAACGGATAATTGCAGCGTCACCATGTCGAGCGACCATACATCGGGGGAAGTATTTTCGTTGGGTACCACAATCGTAACCTATACCGCACAGGATGCCGCAGGAAATACAACTACCTGTTCTTTCAACGTGATTGTCACAGATGATACGCCTCCTGTCATTAACAATTGTCCGACGGATATTAACATCGTCGTTGACCCTTCCTGTCAAGCAACCGCCACATGGACTGAGCCAACGGCAACGGATAATTGTGGCATAGCTGATATAACATCCACACATCAGCCCGGGGATATTTTTCCCGAAGGCACAACGGAGGTGACATACACTGCCACAGATGTAAATAGAAATTCTACCAAATGCACATTTAATGTCATTATCAACAATGACGATGTCCCTGTAGTTTCAGCTTGCCCGGATGATATCACAGACAATGCTGATGACGCAGGTGAAGCTGTAATAACATGGAATCCGCCCACAGTAGAAAATGCCTGTGGTGGCGTAGTACTTGTTTCTTCTCATGATCCCGGGTCAGTATTTACAGCAGGCACAACCAATGTAACTTATTGGGATGACAATGATCCCGATCAAACCATTCTCTGTTCTTTTAATGTTGTTGTTACTAACGTAACTGAAAACAAGGGCATCGATATTGCCGATGTTATTACACCAGATGGTGACGAAATAAATGATAAATGGATTATTGGAAACATTGAAAACTTCAGTGACAACAAAGTGGTTGTAGCTGATCGATGGGGAAACGTCATCTATGAAGCGGCAGGATATAACAATGGAACCATTGTCTGGACCGGTATGATAAACAATGGCATATTAGCTCCTACCGGTACTTATTTCTATTATGTCGAAGTAACACTTAACGGGAAGCGGGTTAGGGAAACCGGATTTATTGAACTAATTCAATAACATGAGGATAGAGAAGCTACGTATGTATTTCTTTGTATGGGCCTTATTTATAATGCCTTGCATTCCTCATATGCTTTGTGCTCAGCAGAAAGTTCAGTTTAGCCAATATATGTTTAATTATTTAGTTATTAACCCAGCCTATGCCGGAGCAGATGAAGCACTAAGCCTGACATTTATAAATCGAAGTCAGTGGAATGGCATCGAAAATGCGCCTAAAACCCAGACATTGTCAGGTCACACCTTGTTCAAGAAAAAAAGTATTGGATTGGGAATGACCATCGTGAATGACAGAATTGGCGTACACAAAAACCTGAGTATCTTAACGGATTATGCTTATCGCATTCCAATGGGAGAAAATTCTTCGTTGTCAATGGGATTGCAAGCCGGGATCAACAATATGCAATCCGACTATGCTTCGTTAACCGGTAGTGGTGTCAATGACCCAAAATTGACCGGCATCAATATCTCGGAAGTGTTTTTTGAGGTAGGTGCAGGGATATATTATAGAAGCCCAAAATTCCAAATCGGCTTTTCTGCTCCTGAGCTAATTCCCGATAATATCTTTATTAATGATTCGATTCAAATTCAAAATAGCAATACCAATTACTTCTTGTTCAGCAGTTATAAGATTGGCCTTTCTGAAAACTTAGTTATGGAACCCTCCGTCCTGTTGAAATATTTCCCCGGATTACCCTTTTCTTTTGATGTCAACTTAAATTTTATCTATCGCGATATATTGACATTAGGTCTTTCATATCGCAAAAGCGAATCGATAGATTTTTTATTAATAGCCCGGATTTCTAACCAATTGAAATTGGGATATGCTTATGATTACACCATTGGAGAAGTTTCGAGATACAGCACCGGATCGCATGAGCTTATGATCCAATACATGTTTAAGTATGTAAAATCAAACATTGCGTCACCAAGACAATGATTAAGAAGATTCTACATACTTATAAAAATCCAGTGTTTGTAATCATCTTGATGATCATTTCAACCGGCGCAAACGGACAATATTCCGTTTTTGGGCTGTTTAAAAATGATATTGTACTCGGTGGCCAATATTATGCCGATAATAATTTTCCGGAGGCACTTGAATTATTCCTGAATGCAGCGGATAAAAAATCCTCCGGTTCTTTAGACCTCCGAATCGCTCGGTGCTATGCCAAAATAAAAGATTACCAAAAGGCCATCACTTATTATACTTCCGGTTTTGACCGTGATCAAAAGCTGCCGCATACGGATCTATATCAGCTGGCAGAATTATTTGCCATGGAAGGTGATGATCAAAATGCACTTCGATTTTATCGTGCTTCACTCGAAAATGATCCTGACAATGCTTACATTATGGCAAAAATCTGGCGCATCAGTAATCTTCAATTCCTATATGAAGATTCATCCCATTTTGAAATTAAACCGGTGCCATTTAATACACAAAACGGCGAAATCTGCCCAGCTTATTATCAGGATCAACTGGTTTTCATGTCCAACCGCAAAAAAACACAAATAGTGGAAGAGCTTAACGCGGCCACAAATACACCCTTTTATAGTATCTATTCTACTACTCTTCTTCCCGATACCACAAACAATATCAACGGATTATCATCTGATAAAATATCTTCTTTTAGCATGCCCTCAGCAATTGATAAGGGGCCGACAACATTTTATAACAACAGTCAGGACATGGCTTTTATCATGTCGGCAAAAGCAAGCAATTCTGAAGGTAAACGAACTTTACAACTCTATTTTTCGAAACAGATCAACGGCCGTTGGGGAGAACCTATCCCCTTCACGTTTAACAGCAACGAATATTCCATTTTTAATATGTCAATCAATGAAACAGGAAATATGTTGTATTTTTCATCTGATATGGAAGGCGGGTTGGGAGGAACAGATCTGTATAAATCTACTTTTCAAAATGGTATTTGGTCTAAACCAGTCAATCTTGGAGGCACCATAAATACTCCAGGTGATGAAAGTTTTCCGTTTTTATTTAGGGACAACACATTATATTTTTCATCCGACGGCCTTCCTGGAATGGGCGGAATGGACATCTTCTATGTAACCATTGCGAGCAACAACTTCAACGAACCGGAAAACCCGGGCTATCCGATCAACAGCCGGTTGGATGATTTTGGAATTGTAGTAGATTCTACAGGAGAATGCGGATTTTTATCTTCCAATAGAAATAATGGCGGTTTTGATGACGATATCTTTCAATTTAAAATGGATCTTCAATCTTATCCCTTATCCATTGAAGGAGTTGTTAAGTACAAAGAACATCATCTCGATACCGCTGCTGCAGTAAAATCTCTGGCTAACACAAAATACTATTTAGTCGACAAAATTCAAAAAACAACCGTGTTTGAACATATGACAGATGAAAACGGAAAGTTCTCCCTTACTATCCCATACTTAAGTGAATATTTTGTTCGGATCTTGGGTGAAGATGGTGAACCCAATGACGTCGTATTGGAGATCCCAAAGTTCAAAAGTCAAGTAGGAGATCATGAAATTGTAATCGTTAAAGATGCATTTTCGCGTACTCCCTAAAGTTTAATCACATTAGAATGAAAAGTTTTATGCTGACATATTTTCATAGCAACAATTTTCCCTATTTATTGACAGCACTGGTCTTGATGAGTGTGACAGCATTGCATGCGCAACAAAGTCAAATGATCCAAGTAAAGACCTTCAATGAACAACTTCAGCCCATACGGGATGTTGGGGTTTCAATCAACAAAAAGGAGTTTATTACAACCAATGACAAAGGAGTAGCATTTACAGAAATAGCAGAAAACGAACTCCCCGTTAAATCAATTGATATTAAGGATAAACAACTTGAAGCGAAGGCATGGAATTACGGTAAAAATATTCTGGAAGTTACGATAAGACGAAAGAGCTATCAACTGACGAATATCCTTGTTCGGGATCAACATCAAAATCCGATCCCCAATCTTTCGGTTGTTTTCACCGGAAAAAAAACTACTGAGGTAATAACGAATGCTACGGGCAGAGCGGAAATTCCGTTGGGGATAGAAGAGCACATTAATTCGGCTACACAATTTACTGTTGAAAACCGGGAAATTCTTGGACTACAGTCTATCGATGGTTCATATGTGCTGACGATTAAAGCCCTTGAACAACAAATACTGGAAGACACTGTTGTCATTGCAAATGTTCCTAAAGTTGAAGTAAGTAAACCCATTACAAATAAGGAATATCTCGGGCAATTTGATTTTAGCAAAATTGATTCTATTCAGTCTCTCACTATGTTTTACGCTATTTTTAAAAACTATGAGATTCAAAGTCTGGATGAAAAAACAAAGCAAAAAATCGATAAAAAATTCAATGCCTTAATAGGTCAGTTACAAAGGGACACTGTTAGTGAGGTACAGTTGTCCTACCTCGGACAAATTTCAGATTCATCTATTGTAGAAAATGATATTCGGAATTTGTTGAATCATGCTACTGCCGAAAACTTAACCTTACTGTTTCAAAAGGATCAGTTTGATGAAAAGATAGAGATCATTGATTCCAAACTTAAAGGAGGCATGGAAAGTCTGGACGAAAACGCCAGGGCAGCTCTCTATTCCGATTTATTGGAATTGGAAAGGTTATTAAGGGAAAATGAAATCCTCTTTTATAAAAACCTCAATTATTACCGCGACATCATAAATTCATTAAAGGAAAAATATTTTGATTTTCAACACATCGAAAATAAGCTTTCTGAAAGTGAAGCCCGACTCTTGGAAGAGCAACGGATTTTTCGTCAACGGATTCTGGGCATTTCTGCTGTGGTATTGGTTTTTACTATACTGATCTTGCTATTGATAAGATTCAGCACGAGATTGAAGAAGCAAAAAGTAGCCCTATTACATGCAAATGATGAGGTGAAGCGCATCAATGGAAATTTAGAGGGAATAGTTCTGGACAGGACTAAAATGCTTGAAGAATCAAACCGCGAACTCGATACTTTTCTTTACCGCGCATCCCATGACCTGCGATCGCCGGTTTGCTCCATTAAAGGGCTTTGCAACATCTTAGTGGGCTTTTCTGATGGCGAACCAAAAGAATTAGTAGAGCGCGTGGTAACAACCACCGATAAAATGGATAGGCTATTGTTGAAGCTAGGCATTATGAGCGAAATTAATCATCCTTCAGAATATATCCCCATCAATTTCCTAAAAATGGCGATGCAGGTTAAGCAAAAGTTTGAGGAGATAATTAGTGAACAAAATATAGATTTCGAAATTGATTGTTCTGAGGAAATTGCATTTATTTCTTATCCTCGGCTCGTGGAAGTGGTACTGACCAGTCTGGTCGAAAATGCAGTTTATTATGGCGTTTTGCATAATTCTAAGCCAACTAAAATCACACTTAAGGGCACCGTAGTCAAGGATACACTTAAGTTTAGCGTTGAGGACAATGGGGTTGGTATAGATGAAAATTTACAGCCAAAACTATTTAATATGTTTTTCAAAGGGCATGAAGCTTCTAAAGGAAACGGTCTCGGGCTTTACATAGTTCAAAAATCAATCGGCAGATTAAAAGGATCCATTACGGTAGAATCTGAGCCGGGAGAGTTTTCAAAATTTACTGTTCAAATTCCATTGAAAATTAAGCCTGTAGTATCTGAGAAAGTACCGGTTTAAACTTTTAGTGAATGGAATGAAGGTTTTCAAATAAACAAATTCCTATAAAATCGGGCTGTTACATAACGGGAACCTGCCCGTATGTCAGGCGGGATTATACACCTGTATTAACAAGTAATTTTAATCAAATAAAATGGGTTTTAATTACTATAGGCGAAATTTACGTCATTTTGCACCTTTTTACAATGTAAAAGTTGAAATGCAATTCCGTTGAATATTTGCATAGCAAATCGTTGTATATTCACCTAAAGTAAAAGGATCCAAATACAATACGGAGCCAATAAAATATTTACCAGAAAATAAATATCGGCTATCTGACGGAAGCTGCTATTGGAATTATAAAGAAACAATATCAAGGAGAGATTGACGCTAAATAGGACATCTTCTAAAAATGCTCATACGCTGCGTATAAGCCGCCTTTTGTGCGCAAATTGTAGGCACATAAAAAAAACAGTTACAAAAATAAATTTGTAACTGTTTTATAATCAAGGGTGGGAGACCGGGCTCGAACCGGCGACCTCCTGGACCACAACCAGGCGTTCTAACCAACTGAACTACAACCACCGTGTAAAATGGAATGCAAATTTATGTAGCGCATTTCAATAAACAAATATTATTTTATAAATAATTCCATCAATTTCTATCAAACAACAATCGCTCTCCTTTCTTTCCTTCATCAAACCTTCCATTCTCATAGGCCAAGTGCCCCGAAACTACCACTTGTGTTACCTTAGCAGAAAATTCTTGCCTCTCAAAAGGCGACCACCCACACTTGTATAATATATTTTCTTTGGAGACAGTCCATGGATTTGCAGGATCGACAATCACCAGATCGGCATGGTACCCTTCGCGGATATATCCCCTCAAATCTACCTGAAACAAATCTGCCGGGCTGTGGCACATTTTTTCAACCAATTTTTCCATGGTGAGCTTTCCTAATCTTACAAATTCCATTGCTGCCACTAAACTATGCTGAACTAGTGGCCCTCCCGAAGGCGCTTGAAAATAGTAATTTTGCTTTTCCTCTAAGGTGTGGGGGGCATGATCCGTAGCCAATACGTCAATTTTATTTTTAATAACTCCTCGTAAAATTGCTTCTTTGTCCTCCTTGGTTTTTACGGCAGGGTTCCACTTGATGAGAGCACCTTTCGTTTCATAATCAGAATCATCAAACCATAAATGGTGAATACACGCTTCTGCGGTTATTCTTTTGTCTTTTAACGGAATAGAATTGTCGAATAATTCTAATTCCTCTGCTGTAGAAATATGGAGAACGTGCAATTTTGTATTGTATTTCTTCGCCAATTCTACAGCCATTGAAGATGATAAATAGCAAGCCTCCCGGCTACGGATATCAGGATGCATCCTAAAAGGCATCTCATCTCCATACATTTCGCGATACTTTTCGGTATTACTTCTTATCGTTGCTTCATCTTCACAATGTGTCGCAATGAGCATATCCACTTTAGAAAATATGTTTTCCAAAGTTGCTGCGCTATCCACGAGCATATTCCCTGTTGATGAACCCATAAATACTTTGATGCCACAGACATTCTTGTGGTTAGTTTTAAGTACTTCCTCTATATTATCATTGGTCGCGCCAAAATAGAAGGAGTAATTGGCTAATGACTTTTCTCTCCCAATAGCGTATTTTTCAATAAGCAACTCTTGTGTTACAGTATTGGGCACTGTATTGGGCATTTCCATAAAAGAAGTGATCCCTCCAGCTACTGCTGCTTTTGATTCTGTATAAATATCCCCTTTGTGTGTCAGACCCGGCTCTCTGAAATGGACCTGATCATCTACCAGCCCGGGAATTAGATAACTACCTTTTGCATCTATCACTTTATCTGCATTTTGGCCAACCAGCCCTGAACCAATCTTTTCAATCCGACCGTTTTTCACAAACACATCTCCTTCCCATATCTTCCCTTCATTCACAATCTTCGCGTTGGCTATTAATATCGAATTCATTGTTTCTTTGTTTAACGCTTGTAATTATATTGGATGATTTTACGGCTACTGTCAATTTATTGACTGGCAATAATTAGTTTTACGAATAAATTGCGCTTTATAGCAACCATTATTTGAGCCAAATTAAATGTTTTATGTCCAATAAAGTAATGCATTTCGAAGATTTTAAATTAAATCGCCAACTCCTCAATGCCATTGACGATATTGGGTATAGCACCCCTACCCCTATTCAGCAAAAAGCTATTCCGAAAATCCTATCAGGCCATGACCTTATTGGAATTGCACAGACTGGGACAGGCAAAACTGCCGCATTTTTACTTCCTATACTCTATAAGGTAAAATATGCCCAGGGCATGAATCCAAGGGCTGTGATACTCGCACCAGGCAAGGAGTTAACACTGCAAATATTTGAAAATCTACAGCAACTATCTACTTATTGCGGAACCAGAAATGTATGCTTATATGGTGGAATCGGCCCAAAAACACAAATAGAAGAAATAGAAAAAGGCGTGGACATCATCGTTTCTACTCCCGGCAGGTTTTTGGATTTGTACAGAAGAGGTGTGCTAAATACGAAAGAAATCAAAACCTTTGTGCTTGATGAAGCTGACAAAATGATGGACATGGGTTTTGCGCCACAACTCCGTGAAATATTTGAAAAAATCCCAAGAAAACGGCAGAACTTATTGTTCTCAGCAACATTCCCTGACAAGGTGCAATATTTTGCAGATGAGTTTCTGGAGTTTCCACAGCGCATAGAAGTGACCCCGCAAAGCACAACTGCTGAAACTGTAGAGCATTATTTTTACAGAACGCCAAACTTAAAGACAAAAATTAATTTATTGGAATATCTGCTCAGCGATGAGTCCTTCGACAAGGTCATGGTATTTACACGTACCAAAGAAATTGCCAATAATGTCTTTCGCTTTTTAGAAAGAAAATTGAATGAACAAGTGCGCGTAATCCATGGCAACAAAGGCCAAAATAGCCGGATCAATGCATTCAATGATTTTAAAAATGAAAAAGTTAGAGTTCTAGTGACTACAGATGTCTCTGCCCGGGGGCTGGATGTAGATATGGTGAGTCATGTTATCAATTTTGATGTTCCCAGAAAGCACGAAGAATATGTGCATCGGATTGGAAGAACGGGTCGAGCGGAGAATTCGGGTATTGCGATTTCCTTCGCGGATGAGTCTGAGGAGATGCACCTGAAAGATATTGAAAAAATCATATCAGAATCCATAGAAACCAGACCATTGCCCAATGAGTTGAAAATCCCGGCAACGGGCAAAGACGAAGCTCGGGAGATTGCCATGGAGATTGATAAAATCAAACGATTTAAAAACCCTGATTTTAAAGGTGCTTTTCACGAAAAGAAAAACAAAGCAAAAATTGAGGCCTATAAAAAGAAAGATAAGCGGGCCAAGCGAAGGTAATTGGCAAAAAACCAAGGCGAAAACCATCAAGAACCCATGAATCGCCTGACAGTTTCAAATTGATAAGTTGGTAGATTATTACACCTTCAATTATCATTTTTCTCCTCAATAAATCATACATTTGCAACTTATTTTTAGCAAGTCGTTCATTTAGCATTTAATACCATTATGAAGGGTAATCTGAAACCGCAGGATATTTTTGAATACAGACATCATGGAAAATTTGATACTTCTACCGTAAAAAAACTTAATAAGATAGGGGTAAATTCCATCGATGAGCTCATCGATCAAACAGTTCCTAAGTCTATTAGACTGAAAAAAAATATCCAGTTGCCTGAACCTCTCACCGAGCATGCGTTTCTCAACGAAACCAAAACACTTGCTTCCAAAAACAAAATATTCAAATCCCTGATCGGACAGGGCTACTACGGCACAAAAACGCCAACTGTAATCCAACGGAACATTCTGGAAAATCCGGGTTGGTACACGGCATACACTCCCTATCAGGCAGAAATTGCACAAGGAAGATTAGAGGCTTTGATCAATTTTCAGACAATGGTGATTGACCTGACGGGAATGGAAATCGCCAATGCATCCTTACTTGATGAAGGAACCGCTGCTGCCGAAGCCATGTCGATGTTGGCAGGATTGCGAAAGGGATCTAAAAAGTCAGCACACAAATTTTTTGTAGATGAAAATGTCTTTGATCAAACGATAGACATTCTCAAAACCAGATCATTGCCTGTTGGGATAGAATTGGTCATTGGAAATTATGCCGAGGCTGATCTTTCTGACCCCGAACTTTATGGGATTTTGGTACAGTATCCAAACAAATACGGCGAAGCCCATGACTATACTTTGCTGTTTGAAGAGGCAAAAAAGCATGATATTTCCATAGCGGTAGCCGCCGACCTGCTCAGCTTGGCGCTCCTTACTCCTCCTGGTGAAATCGGTGCAGATGTTGTAGTAGGAACCACACAAAGATTTGGCGTTCCCCTTGGATATGGCGGTCCTCATGCTGCATATATTGCTACGCTAGATAAATACAAGCGCCAAATTCCTGGCAGGATCATAGGTAGTTCTATTGACAAACATGGAAATCCCGGATATCGAATGGCGCTGCAAACCAGAGAGCAGCATATTCGTCGTGAAAAAGCTACCAGTAATATTTGCACAGCACAAGTGCTTTTGGCCGTAATGGCCGGCATGTATGCCGTGTATCATGGTTCCGAAGGGATAAAGCGCATTGCAACAAAAATACATTTACTAGGCCAAGTACTCAAAACAGGACTAAAGCAACTAGGATATAATACGTCGGAAAATACATTTTTTGATACTGTAAAAGTTAAAATTGAAGATCAGAAGGCGATCGCTCGGATTCGTCAAATAGCTGAGAACAAAAATTTCAATTTCAACTATTTTCAAGATAATTCTGTCTTGGTTGCCTTGGATGAAACCTGTGAGATTCCTGATCTATTTCAAATTCTGCAGGTATTTGCAGAAGCCTCCGACAAGTCTATTTCCAATGATGAAATGGAAGCCATTGCTGATTCTGTAAATATACAAATCCCAAATGCGCTGAGAAGAACAAGCGACTTTCTGACCCATGACATTTTCAACAAGTTTCATACCGAGCACGAACTGCTTAGGTATATTAAAAAACTTGAAAACAAAGATCTTTCGCTAGTGCATTCGATGATTTCATTGGGGTCTTGCACGATGAAGTTGAACGCAACTACTGAGATGATTCCAGTCACTTGGCCGGAATTTGGTAGTATCCACCCATTTGCACCAAGAGATCAGGTTGATGGATATTATACCCTTTTTGCAGAGTTGGAATCTTATCTTACAGAAATTACCGGGTTTGCTGCTACATCATTGCAACCAAATTCTGGGGCTCAGGGAGAATATGCAGGTCTTTTAGTCATCAAAGCCTATCTGGATCATATCGGACAAGGCCATAGGAATATTACCCTTATTCCCTCATCAGCACATGGCACCAATCCTGCCAGTGCAGTAATGGCTGGGACTAGCGTAGTCATTGTTGCATGCGATGACAATGGCAACATCAATATCGAAGATTTAAGAAAGAAGGCTCAGGAACATAAAGATAACTTGGCAGCATTGATGGTCACGTACCCATCGACTCATGGCGTTTTCGAAGAAGGCATCAAAGAAATGTGCCAAATAATCCATGAAAATGGCGGGCAAGTGTATATGGACGGAGCTAACATGAACGCTCAAGTAGGGCTGACAAGTCCAGGTGAAATTGGCGCTGACGTCTGTCATTTAAACCTTCACAAGACATTTTGTATTCCTCATGGAGGCGGTGGACCTGGAGTTGGCCCGATTTGCGTGGCTTCACATCTTGTAGAATTTTTACCCGGGAATCCGCTTATCAATCACTCAGAGAAAAATCAATTGACGGCGGTATCATCGGCCCTACATGGCAGTGCGGGTATTTTACCGATTTCTTATGCATATATAAAAATGATGGGGGCTAAAGGCCTGACAAATGCCACCAAACTGGCCATCCTCAATGCAAATTATATTAAAGCAAATCTAGAAAACCACTATCCAATATTATATGCCGGTGCTGATGGGAAATGTGCCCATGAGATGATTTTGGATTGCCGCGAATTTAAAAAAGTGGGAATAGAAGTGGAAGACATCGCCAAACGATTGATGGATTATGGATTTCATGCCCCAACGGTTTCTTTCCCAGTTGCAGGTACGCTCATGGTAGAGCCAACGGAAAGTGAATCTTTGGAAGAATTGGACAGGTTTTGCGAAGCGATGATCTCTATTCGTAATGAAATCAGAGAGGTGGAAGATGGCACTTCCGATTCGGCAAATAACGTGCTGAAAAATGCACCGCACACCATGAAATTGATTACTTCTGAAAAATGGGAATTGCCTTACAGTAGACAAAAAGCAGCATTTCCTCTGCCACATATTGCCGAAAATAAATTCTGGCCTGCTATCGGAAGAATTGACAGTGCCTACGGCGATAGGAATTTGATGTGCAGTTGTCTGCCGATCAGTTCATATGAAACTGAAAGTGCCTTAGAGCCGAACTTGGCCTAATCCAAAAAATCTAATATTCATGGAAATAAAGGCCTTTATTTCCATGAATCAGGCTTAGCCCGGGTTTTGACTTTGAGCGTTCAATTCAATCTGGCGGTTTACAAAATCTTCGATTTGTTCCACATCCAGCTTTTTGGCAATGATTTTCATGTCACTGTCCAAAACATAAATTTGGGGTGTTGTTTCAATATTATATTCGTATCTAAAATTAGATCTGATTTCTGGGTCTGCCAGATTTATCCAGTTCAAGTCCTGCTCCTTAATGTATTTTTTCCATAGATGGGTTTCCTTTTTTATATCCACGGCTACTACCTGCACGCCCATTCCCTTTAGTTTTTCATCATATAACTTCTTCAAAACCGGCGTCTTCTTTTTGCAATGTCCACATTCAGGATCGTAAAAATACAATACTGTATAATCGGACTTCAAAGTGTATAAAGATACTGGACGCATCAGCGTATCGAGCAAAACCATTTTGGGTGCCCTTTTTCCAATAAGGTTTGGCTTTGTCCGGCCAACCCGATCCTTAATTTTAGTCAGAAGGGTAGAATCTGCCCAGAATGCATCGCCTGATAAATAGTAACTTTCTGAAAGATCAACAAATACTGCATCCATTCCCATGATATTGGAGGTTTCATATTTATAGGTGATATTGACCACGCAATAGCGGAAAACCTCGTCATTTGCCCTTGCCTTTTCGATAATGGTATGCGCCGAAGCAATGATAGAATCCGGATGCTTTACAGTGGTTTTTTCGAGATAATCATTGATTTTTCCATAAAAATTAGGCGTACGCAACATTTTTGAATCCGAAAAATCAACATTATCAAAGTAATGTTTCTTATAATAATTATAACCAAAATTTGGGTCTAATGGATTTCCTTGATCATCCTTCGGAGCTTCAGGCACTTCAATATCAATCGTTGATCTGATGAATTTTGCAGCAAATGTATTAGCATGTTTGGTAAGTAAATTTGACCTGTATGATTTCACTTCTTTGTCCAGTTGATCAAGTTCATCAGTCAAACGACCCTTTTCGGTCTGGTTATCTGTATTTTTAATTTGCTCATTGAGCTCACTTGCTTTTTTTTGCTTAACGCGCATAAACCTTTGGAACTCAAAAAACACCTGATTTTCCATAGACCCTTCTGTTTTCATATGGGCGATGTAATCAAGTGTATCAGTTTCCAATCGAAACTCAGGTTCGGCAACGATTAGATCAAAATACAAATTCTTTGGATTATAAATAAAGTATAACCCGCCGTCCAGCGGTTTGGCCCCCTCAAACACAAATTCTCCTTGATCATTGAGTTCTGCCGTATCAGCCAGGTATTTCTTGTCACCGTACGGATATCCGAGGTAGCATACATCCCCTTGAAACTTATCAATCTTTACTGCAATTCGATACGCCGGATCATCAGCATGTGCCAACAGGTTAACCCCAAAGCAAAAAAACGCAACTAATTTTATGACTTTTGCACACATATTTCCTTACTCTATTAGCTTTATTTTATGTCAATATTTTATTCCAAATCCATGAAATCCGTAACCGTAAAAACTCTATGATATCTCTTTTACTTTCAATGAGGTGCCACTTTCTTCAATTACTTCTATAGGCCTGTCTTTGCCTATGTACTCCCCACGCGTAAAAGCGTCTTTCAATTCACCATCTATCATAATTTTTCCGCTTGGTCTCAAAACAGTATAGGAAGTACCTGTCATACCAAGATATGAATGTTGGTCAAAATTGGACGTGTACCCATCGCTCCTCTGTTGTGTATCTTCGAGAGAGATTCGTTTGAATATTTCAGTTTGCGTAAGCCGTACCCCACCAAAAAACATCAGCAATACTGCTGCCATTAATCCTGTCAATGCGGCGGCTACTGCTTTCGTAATTTCATCTGCATCAACAAACGAAAAATCCAGCATATCATTGTTTACCATCACAAGTATCAGTGATCCAACGATTAAAAGAAGACCCGCAATTCCTGCAATACCAAATCCTGGGATTACAAACACTTCTAAAACCAATAGCAAAATCCCCACGAAAAAAATGACGATCTCCCAGTTAGCTGCCAACCCATTCAAATAATAGGGCACAAAATACAAGATCGCAGCAATGATCGATGCCAATATCGGAAACCCTACTCCCGGAGTCTGTAATTCAAAATATATCCCTCCAATAATCACCAAAATCAAAATCCCGCTAACAAACGGGTTTAAAAACATCTTGATGATGCGCTCTGAAAGACTGAGTTCAAATTTTATAATTTCATAATCCTCTACACCATTCCTTTTCAGAATATCCTCCACAGATGATACTTGCGCTTCGCAAAAATTATATTTGATAGCTTCAGAAGTGCTAAAAGTCAGCACTTTGCCCGCTTCTGTGACGCTGTCAATTGCGATTTCCTGATCTACCATGGCCTCAGCAATTTTTGGATTGCGGCCTTTGGCTTCTGCTGTAGACCTCATGATAGACCGCATATAAGACTGATATTTATCGGGGGCAGCCTCCCCTGTGCCACCCACTACTACCGTGGCAGCACCAATGCTGGAGCCGGGTGCCATATAGATACTATCACAAGCAATGGAAATAAGCGCACCCGCAGATGCTGCATCCTTGTTTATAAAAACCCAAACCGGTTTTTCAAATTCCAAGATGCGGGTTCTGATGTCATCCGCATCGTTAACGGCCCCACCGTATGTATCCAATTCCAAAATTACGATATCTGCTTCTACATCCTTTGCTTCCTGTAGTGCCAAATCTGCATATCGATTGGTTCTAGGGTCGATTTCAGCATCAATTTTCATCACGAATACTTTTTGCTTATCTTCAGTAGAAGCAAATATCGTTCTTCCGAAAAGCAACAAAAGCATTATTCCAAATCCAATGGTATATCTCATTTTCATTATTTTCAATACGCACAAAATTAATGAATAAACTGTTTATATAGGATTATGTTGATTCAAATTAGTTATAGATGTCAAAATGCCTTAAAAATCCATGAATCATTTATTTTCCATTACGAGAAGAAATATGTGTTTAACAATTTCTTAACATTAAAATTGCGAAGTATTTTTAGATTTGTAAAAAATTTCAGCATCTCCGATTTAAAAATGATTCATGCCGTCGTCCTTTAATGATAAGCTAAAGACAAAAACGCTGACTAAGAATACTTATAGCTTTTTTGATATTGCAAAAAGAGAACGGCTGTTTATTGGGCTGATCATTTCTTTGGGTCTGCTTTGCTTTCTTGTTTATCCATATAGCAACATTGCCATGTGGGTTGGTTTTGGATTGGCAGGATATGCAGCCATTGCCAACGATAGTATCCAGACCATTGGCACTTTTATAGCTTCCAACAAAAATCGAAAATGGTACTACCTATGGCTTTTTATGGGGCTAATTTTTGTAGCTACCGTGTATTATAGTTGGTCGAAGTACGGCGGAGATGTTAGTAATCAACGATTGGCTTCCAAAGGATTTGACCAAAGCCCAACTGAGTTTACCTTCTTGCAATTGGCCGCACCGCTGATCCTACTGATCATGACGAGAATGCGGATGCCTGTCTCTACAACATTCTTGCTATTAAACGCATTTTCGACCAAAACAAGTGCCATCATCGGGGTACTAAATAAAAGCCTTAGTGGGTATTTTATGGCTTTTATTCTTGCTTTTGTGGTATGGTTGCTTGTTTCTAAATTCATTAATAAATATTTTAAAGGAAAGCCTCATAAAATGTGGGTTGTTTTCCAATGGATTACCAGTGGTATGTTGTGGTCTGTTTGGATACAACAAGATGCAGCTAATATTGCCATATTCCTTCCAAGAAGTTTGACAGGATGGGAATTCGTTGCCTTTGCGGGATACATCTTTCTTGGTCTCGGCTTGTTGTTTTATTTAAAAGGGGATAAAATACAGGGTATGGTTGATGAAAAATCAGGTGTGACGGATGTTCGAGCCGCTACTTTGGTCGATTTGATCTATTCCCTTTTGCTTTACTATAAATTATATGAAAGTACGCTGCCGATGAGTACCACATGGCTTTTTATAGGTTTATTAGGAGGCAGGGAATTGGCGATTAGTATTTCTAGAAATAAAACTAAAAAACGTAAAAAAGCTACAAGGCGTGCTGCATTGATGATTGGAAAGGACATGCTTTATGCCTTGATAGGCCTGCTCATTTCCCTTATCTTGGCACTGGCAATCAATGATGGCATCAGAAAAGAAGTCTATGAAATGTTTTTTTAGCCCGCAAGAAAAACCTCTAAATAGATAATTACCTTCAGCCTAGTTTTTTTAACCTATGATTGAAGTTCATTGATTGCTAGCCAGGCCATGAGTCCTGAGCCTATTTCAAGAGCTTGTTCATCAATATTGAAAGTAGGGGTATGAACGTTTGAAGTAATGCCTTTTGCTTCATTGCGTACGCCAAGCCGATAAAAGCACGCATCAATTTCCTGCGAATAAAAAGCAAAATCCTCTGCGGCCATCCAAATATCAAGATCAACAATATTTTCTTCGCCCATATATTCAACGGCAAATTGTCTATTGCGTCGCGTTAGCTCTTCATTGTTGTATAGATATGGATAGCCATCCAGAATATTGAATTCACAAGACCCGCCCATGGATTCTGCGAGGCCTTCAGCCAGTTTTTTCATTCTTATCTTAGCTTCTTTCCTCCACTCTTCATTGAGCGTCCGAAAAGTTCCTTCAATCTTTACTTCATTAGGAATTATATTTGTGGCTCCTTCTGCGACTACTTTGCCAAAAGATAAAACCGTTGGTGTGGTCGGTGTTGCAAAACGGCTAACTACCTGTTGAAGAGCCACGATAATATGGGAAGCGATCAATACCGGGTCCACATTTCTGTCTGGCATGGCGGCATGTCCCCCTTTACCTTTTACAGTAATATATATTTCATCTGCACTAGCCATATAGAGCCCTTCTCGAAATCCAATTTTACCCACAGGAATCAATGGCATTACGTGCTGCCCTAAAATATTCTGAGGTGCCGGGTTTTTCAATATTCCTTCTTTGATCAGCAGTGATGCCCCGCCGGGAGCCTTCTCCTCCCCCGGTTGAAAAATGAGCTTTACCGTACCTTCAAACTGGTCTTTCAATTGGTTCAAAATGCGCGCAGTCCCCAAAAGAGATGAGGTATGAACATCATGCCCACAAGCATGCATCACCCCATCATTTTTAGATTTATAAGCTACATCATTAGTTTCGGTAATTGGAAGTGCATCGATATCTGCTCGTAGCGCAATTACTTTTTTGCTGGGATTTTTTCCTTCAATGAGTGCAGATACTCCTGTTTTTGCAATCCCTTCCATGGGATTTAGACCCATTTTCCTCAAAGAATCCGCTACATACTTTGCAGTCTCAAATTCCTGAAAAGACAATTCCGGATGGCTGTGTAAATGATGCCTCGTATCTACAATTTCACTGGCTATCTCGTTAGCAATGCGCTTTACCTGTTCTTTAATATCCATAAATGTGCTTTTATTTCATGCGATTGCGCTCTGGAACCATCAAGGCTCCAGGAAAAGACGCTCTGAGCGTTGTGAGTGTTTTATACGCTTCTACACGATCAAAGTATTTTCCAACATTTACCTTATAGCTTGGCTGTTTGTACACCAACATGGGTTTTTCTTCGGGGAGAGCTCGATAGACTTGTTCACGAATTTGGTTCGCCTCTTCCCTACTTCGCCCGATATACACTTGTATGGTATAGGTCAGGTATAATTTATTTTGATTGTGTACAGCAATACTATCCATGATAATATCCATCTCCGTTTTTATATCATGGGTGGGAGGCACATATGAACCTCTATTTTTCGTCATAGCAGTTTCTTTTACCGGTTCCTCCTCAGTCTTAACTTCAACCTTTGGTCTAAAAGCTGATACATCTTCCGAATAATCATCTGAAGTTGTTTGAGTAACTAATTTTGGTGTGCATCCAACTGTATATAGACCCAAAACCAATAACGTTAGATATTTGTACATTCTTCTTTTGATTTAATCTTCAATAATGACACATTTATTGGACATCACATCTTGTTCAACAGTTTTGAACTTCACCTCTTTTTTTACCGTTCCATCTTCATATTGCACGTTGACACGATCATTTCTTCCCGGCAAATCTGCTGAATGCCTTGGTGAAACCTTCTCGACCGGAGGCCTATTCCTTGCTTCGGGGTTTTCCCCACCGGACAACAATGACTTAGACTCTTCCTTTGATTCTCGGTAATTTTTTCTAACCTCTCTCCTATTCCGCGCTTCCTGTACATCTTCAGGTTGTCGAACCGGTAAATCTGCTTTGGTAAGAAAAGAAATAGTTTCTTCATTCACCTTTGCTACAAACCTTTTAAACAACTCAAAAGCTTCAAATTTATAAATAAGTAAAGGATCCTTTTGCTCATACACCGCATTTTGAACCGATTGCTTCAGGTCATCCATTTCACGCAAGTGCTCTTTCCACAATTGATCAATAATGGCCAAAGTAGCTATTTTTTCCATGCTCAGGATCAGCTCCTTGCAATCCGTTTCTATATTTTTCTGTAGGTTCGTCGAAACTCCAATCTGTTTTTTCCCATCGGTGATCGGAACAAGCACGTCTACCACAGTAGCTCCTTTATTTTTATATATATCTTTAAAAATAGGTGTGGCCCTCTCAGAAATCAGCTTATTCTTTTCTTTATAATTCGCTAGCCCATCTTTATATAACTTGTCTGCCAATTCTGATTCTGACATCTCCCCAAATTCCTCCTTGGTCAACTTGATATCCAACCCAAGGATGCTGATACAATTCAATCGCATGCTATCGTAGTCATCTGCACCTTTGGTATTCAATGCTATGTCATCACAGGTATCATATAGCATATTTAGGATATCCAACTGCAATCGCTCTCCAAATAGCGCATTTTTACGGCGCTTGTAAATAACCTCACGCTGCGAATTCATCACATCATCATACTCCAAAAGACGTTTTCTAGTGCCAAAGTTATTTTCTTCCACCTTCTTTTGAGCCCGTTCAATTGATTTGGAAATCATGGAATGCTGAATCACCTCGCCCTCTTTTAAGCCCATTCTATCCATAAGCTTAGCAATCCTGTCTGATCCAAACAATCGCATTAGATTGTCTTCCAATGAAACGAAAAACTGGGTTGCTCCCGGATCTCCTTGTCTCCCAGACCTACCTCGAAGCTGCCGATCCACTCTTCGAGATTCATGCCGTTCTGTACCTACAATGGCCAGTCCTCCCGCCGCTTTTGATTCTGGCGTCAACTTTATATCTGTTCCCCTACCTGCCATGTTTGTGGCAATGGTCACATTCCCGGATTCCCCGGCTGACCGAACCACTTCTGCTTCACGTTGGTGCTGCTTGGCATTCAAGACCTGATGCTTGATCTTGCGCATATGCAGCATTCGGCTCAGCACCTCTGATATTTCTACAGAAGTAGTTCCTACAAGAACTGGTCGGCCTTCTCCTGTCAATTCTACAATTTCTTCTACAACTGCATTAAATTTTTCCCGAACTGTTTTATAAACTTTGTCTTCTCTATCGTCCCGTACAATTGGCTTGTTGGTGGGGATAACCACCACATCCAATTTATAGATATCCCAAAATTCTCCAGCTTCCGTTTCTGCAGTTCCAGTCATGCCAGCCAACTTGTGGTACATCCTGAAATAATTTTGTAGGGTGATAGTGGCATAAGTCTGTGTGGCATCTTCCACCTTCACATTCTCCTTCGCCTCTATTGCCTGATGCAGTCCATCAGAATACCGTCTGCCTTCCATGACACGTCCGGTTTGCTCATCTACAATTTTCACCTTTCCGTCCACTAGAATGTATTCTGTGTCCTTCTCAAAAAGTGTATATGCCTTGAGCAGTTGGTTTACCGTATGGATTCTATCTGCTTTTTCAGAATAATCCCGGATCAACTCTTCTTTATTTTTTATAACTTCTTGTTCAGAAAGTGCTTCGTTGTTTTCATATTCGGCGATTTCAGACCCGATGTCGGGCAGAATGAAGAAATTAGAATCTTCACCTTCTCCAGTGATTAGGTCGATGCCGCGTTCTGTCAGATCAATACTGTTATTTTTTTCATCTATAGTAAAATAGAGCGGTTCATCAGCCTCGGGCATCAATTTGGAATTGTCCTGAAGATAAATGTTCTCTGTTTTCTGCTGGATCATTTTCATGCCCGGCTCACTCAAGTATTTGATCAACGGCTTGTACTTTGGCAAACCGCGAAATGCGCGAAATGAAGGCAAACCGGCTTCTTTCTCATTTCCCTCCTTTATTGCTTTTTTTGCATCAATCAGAAACTGGGCAACAACTTTTTTCTGTGCATCCACTAGTTTCTGAATCCTCGGTTTCAACTGATAGAACTGATGTTCATCGCCTTTCGGAACCGGCCCAGAAATGATCAATGGCGTCCGTGCATCATCTATCAATACGGAATCGACCTCATCGACCATGGCGTAGTGATGCTTTTTCTGAACCAAATCATCTACCTCCCTCGACATATTATCGCGGAGATAGTCAAACCCAAATTCATTGTTCGTGCCGTAAATAATATCGCAAGCATAGGCTTGTCTCCTTGCGTCAGAATTGGGTTCATATTTATCTATACAATCCACTGAAATTCCATGAAATTCGAACAGTGGTCCCATCCATTCAGAATCCCTTGTGGCAAGGTAATTATTCACGGTAACGATATGTACACCTCGATTAGAAAGTGCATTCAAAAATGCAGGTAATGTCGCTACCAAGGTTTTTCCTTCACCAGTAGCCATCTCTGCGATCTTTCCCTGATGCAATACAATACCACCGATGAGCTGCACATCATAGTGCAACATTTCCCATTTCATCTTATTGCCTGCAGCCAACCATTCATTGTGCCAGATGGCCTTTTCACCATCCATTTCGACATGCTCAAACTTTGCGGCAAGTTGCTTATCTCGCATGGTAGCTGTCACTACCAACTTTTCATTTTCCTTAAACCTTCTGGCCGTCTCCTTTACAATAGCAAATGCTTGAGGGAGCACTTCCAGCAATACTTCTTCCAACTTTTTATTCCTATCTTCCTCCAGAGTATCGATTTGATTAAATATCGTCTCCTTTTCATGGATATCCATTTCAGGATCACTGTCTACCTTTTGCTGTAGGTCTGCGATTTTTGTGTCTATATCTTTGAGTTGATTGCCTATTTCTTCTTTTACGGCATTGGTTTTGGCCCGTAGTTCATCGTCACTAATTGCCTGAAGTTTTCCGTATTCTTCATTGGTTTGTTTTACATATGGCAGTACCGATTTAATATCCCTGTCGGACTTGGTGCCAAATATTTTTGTTAATGTTTTACCTATCATTTTACTACTTCAGATTTAAAAATAATCGCAAAGTTATTGCTTTCTCGTGAATATTTCAGCTTTTTATTATGGTTAGTTACATAGTGCCCGGCCTTGAATGCCTTGCTGCAAAAAGGCCGAAGCTACTAATTTGGCAAATAATGAAACCCTACTTTTTTTCATAGCCCTACTTTTCAACGTTATCTTTTCAAAGTAGATTACCTTTATAAGAAAAATTTGATTTTTATTTTCATAAAAGCTATCCAAAATCCATGATTTATCCGCACCGAACTAATTCGGTGTTTTTTCATTAGGATATTCCTGCTTAAAATCATCCCAATATTTGTTTACTGTAGATTTCATCTCTTTGCGCAAAAACAAAATCCCTATTAGGTTGGGCAAAGTCATCAATGCAATGGTAATTCCTGCAAAAGTCCAAATTATAGTCGTATCTACGAATGAAGCCACAAAAAAACCCGCTACATAAAATAGCCTATAATAGATCACCGACTTTGGCCCAAAGAGAAAAGTCATGGCCCTATCGCCATAATACGACCACGATATAGCTGTGGAAAACGCAAATAGCAACAACCCAATCGAAACTATATATTGTCCAAATTCTCCAAAGAAACTTTTCGTAAATGCGATTGTCGTTAACGGCGCACTGTGTACCAAAGATTTTCCTTCGAGTTGATACTCATTATTAGGATCAATCAAATTACCTTCATTCACTTCAATATTTCCTGTGAATGGTGCTTCATCTTTTAACACCACTACATCCTCTGCGATAGATCGTGCATGGATTACACTAAGATCATTGGTTATTTCACCTTCCTTTACTTCAAGTTGGCCTGAAAATAATTCTATCGGTTCATTATAATTCAGATAATTGAAAAGCTGATCAACATCCACTTTGTTGTTTTCATCATATACACGGCTCAAAATATGTGTATCAGTATTTTGAAAAACATTGATATGTTTTTCATTCCAAACTCCAGAAGATAATAGAACAAGCCCCGTGATCGTGCAAATAACAATAGTATCAATAAATGGCTCTAAAATCGCTACCATTCCTTCGGAAACCGGTTCGTGTGCCTTGGCAGCAGCATGTGCGATTGGTGCAGAACCCTGGCCTGCTTCATTGCTAAACAATCCCCGACCAACACCTTTGTTAAATGCAAAAATCAGTGCCGAACCAAGAAACCCACCAGAAGCAGCTGTGCCTGTGAAAATATCTGAAAAAATGGAGATTATCGATGGTATGATGTTTTCATAGTTGAATAAAATCACCGAAAGTGCCCCAATTAAATATATCGCCGCCATAGCTGGAACCAGGCGTTCTGTAACTTTAGCAATTCGCTTAATACCGCCGATGATTACTAAGCTAAGCAAAACTGCCAGCACCGACCCAGTCACCCATCTATCCACTCCAAAAGTGGCCAACACAGAGTTGGAAATACTATTGATCTGAGGTAAATTTCCTGTACCAAAGGATGAAAAAACCGTAGCAATTGCAAATAGCACAGCCATCCATTTGAAATTTAATTTCTTACCAAAAAAATTAAAATCAGCATTTTTCATGTAGTACATTGGCCCACCGGCAATAGTACCGTCAGCTGTCTTTTCTCGATATTTATGCGATAAGGTAACTTCCACAAATTTTGTAGTCATACCTACCGCCGCTGTCACGAGCATCCAAAATAAAGCTGCCGGTCCGCCGAGATAAACTGCCAAGGCCACTCCCGCGATATTTCCGGTGCCTACCGTACCGGAAAGTGCTGTAGCCAATGCCTGAAAATGTGATGTATCTCCTTCATCATCAGATTTATCAAATTTTCCTTTTACAATTTTTATGGCGTGACGGAAATATCTGATTTGAGGAAATTTGAGATATATAGTAAAAAAAACGCCCGTGAATAAAAGTAAATAAGCGAACCATTGTGCCCCGCCAATCAATCCATCAATTGATTTTAATACTTCATGTAACTCCTGCATAAACCTTTTACAAATTGTACAATTGACAAAACTAAGAAATTAAGGGCGTTAGTAAAGAATTATTAATATTCATTGTGGTAATAGAATACGGCATGCTGTTTTAATTAATATATTTGCCGCAAAAGACCAACACATGAAAAAAACCGCATTATATAAAAAACATATTGACCTTGGAGCCAAAATGGTTCCATTTGCCGGATACGAAATGCCTGTGCGCTACGGATCTGAATTGGAAGAACACCATGCTGTCAGAAATAGTGTCGGCGTGTTTGATGTATCTCATATGGGTGAATTTTTGGTAAAAGGCCCGAACGCTTTGGGCCTGATTCAGAAAATATGTAGCAATGACGCATCGATTCTAACCCCTGGAAAAGTTCAGTATTCTTGCCTACCAAACGCCGACGGAGGCATCGTAGATGATCTGCTCGTATACATGCTGAGGGAAGAAGAATATATGCTTGTAGTGAATGCCAGCAACATCCAAAAAGATTGGGATTGGATTGCTAAGCATAATGATCTTGAGGCTGAAATGGAAAATATTTCTGACAACACTTCCCTGCTAGCGGTTCAGGGCCCCAATGCGATCAATACCCTGCAAAAGCTCACAGAAACCAATCTTTCGTCTTTGTCTTATTACACTTTCACTCATGGAAAAATAGGGTTTTTTGAGGCCATAATATCAGCTACGGGCTACACAGGGTCTGGAGGGTTTGAAATTTATGTCAACAATGAATCTGCTGCTCAGGTCTGGGATGAGATTATGAAAGCCGGTGAGGAATTTGACACTAAGCCTGCCGGGCTTGGTTCGCGCGACACCTTACGTCTTGAAATGGGTTTTGCTCTTTACGGAAATGATATTGATGACACCACTTCACCTATCGAAGCAGGCTTGGGATGGATTACCAAATTCTCAAAAGAATTTACCAATTCTAATAATTTAAAAGCTCAGAAAGCAGCTGGCACCAAAAATAAGCTAGTTGGTTTTGTCATGGAAGAAAAAGGCATTCCAAGATCCGGATATGATATTTTGGATGCGAATGATAACATCATTGGCAAGGTTACTTCCGGCAGCATGTCTCCATCTTTAGGCATCGGTATCGGCCTGGGTTATGTAGAAACCAAATTCACCCAATCGGATACCATTTTTTTTATTGCCGTGAGGAAACGAAAGCTCAAGGCTAAGGTAGTTCGGCCTCCTTTTTATAAAGCATAAATAATCCCTCTTATTTCCATGAAAAAAATAGACATCTGCTTGACCCCAGACCTGATCCATCAGCATGATCTGAATGGAACTGTTGTTGTCGTGATTGATATTTTCAGGGCGACTACCTCCATCACTACTGCCATCTCTCATGGAGTTGAGGCTATTCGACCAGTGGCATCGCTGGGTGAGTGCCAAGAGCTAAAAACGAAAGGATACATTGGTGCTGCCGAAAGGGGCGGCAAAAAAGTTGGCGGCTTTGACCTTGGTAATTCTCCGTTCAGCTATATGAATCCGGATCTGGAAGGAAAGAAAATTGCCATGACTACTACCAATGGCACTATTGCCCTAAAGAAGTCAGTTGGAGCTTTGCAGGTGATTATCGGTTCTTTTTTAAATTACTCTGCCTTGCTGGCTTATCTGGAACGACTTCCTTGTGATTTGTTGTTGCACTGTGCGGGATGGAAAGGCAAGGTAAACATGGAAGACACGCTATTTGCTGGGGCGATTGTTCATGGATTAAAGCAGGCTTTTGCCCACGATTCGGACGTGCCTCTCATGGCAGAAAACCTTTACAAGCAGCATAAAGGCAACCTTAAGTCAGGCCTCGCGAGTTCTTCACATTACAATAGGTTGTTGGGAATGGATTTGGAAAAAGACATCGACTATTGTCTGAAGCTTGATGGGTGCAAAGTTATTCCTGTATTGAAAGGAAATTATATCCAAAAAATGAAGTTGGATGATATGTTGTTTTAGTTAAAAACTATCAACCCAATTTCGGATTATTCTTATGTCTATTAGCATCCCGTTTAGTTTTCTTTTCCAGATTTCTTTTGAATGCCTCCGTCAAATCGACTCCCGTTTGATTGGCCAAACATATCAAAACCCATAACACATCTGCCATTTCATCCTCAAGGTTCACTTCCTTATCTGATGGTTTGAACGATTGCTCCCCATACTTTCTGGCAATGATCCTCGCCACCTCACCCACTTCCTCTGTGAGCATTGCCATATTCGTCAGTTCATTGAAATACCTGACACCTACAGTTTTTATCCACTCGTCCACCAGCTTTTGCGCTTCTTTTATCTCCATTATTTTTTGTCTTTAGAATCTATAATAATTGTGACAGGACCATCATTGCAAAGTGAAACCTGCATCATGGCACCAAACTTCCCCGTTTGTATCAGTTTCCCCAAATCAGCTTCTATTTTAACAATAAATTTTTCATAAATTGGAATAGCGATATCCGGTCTGGCAGCTTTGATATACGACGGCCTATTACCTTTTTTTGTAGAAGCATGCAGCGTAAACTGGCTCACCAGCAAAATATCCCCGCCAACATCCACGATACTATTGTTCATCACACCATCAGCATCATCGAAAATCCGCATATTCACAATTTTTCTCGAAAGCCATAAGATATCCTCTTCTCCATCACTGTCCTCAATTCCAAGAAGTACCATGAGCCCCAATCCAATCCGCCCTACTGTTTGATTTTCTATACCTACACTTGCTTCTTTTACCTTTTGAATTACTGCAATCATATTTATTATTTAAATTTTGAATTTGTAAATAATAAACACTTATTTCAACAAATTCATCAATTTTGATTTCCATGTCGATTCGGCAATTAACTCCATATATCTTTCTTCTATTGATCGGTTTGACTTTGGCATTCTTTTACCATTGGTATCAGCCGGCTATAGATTATAAAACCAATCTATTGGCCGACGCCAATGGATATGAAAAAATATACAATTTTTTCCAAGGCGACCCAACACCTTATCAGGTGCGCTTCGGCATCCACAACCGCATTGCAATTCCATTCCTTGCCTCTTTGATCCCTGGCAATGATATAGAAAAAAGCTTTTTTATCATCAATACTTTTTTCGCTTTGCTTTCCTTTCTGGCTATCTATTATTTACTCCTTTATTTTAAAATACGGAAACTGTACATCTTTTTGATTTTAAGTTTTTATGCCCTTCACTGGGTCGGGCCTTTCCGGCAAAATGCAATTGACCCGGTGAATGTGGACATGGCTGTTTATGGATTTGAGGTGCTTTTTCTGCTGTTATTCTTACGGAGGAAATACTTAATACTTCTGTTAATAACTCCAGTTGCCATTGCAACTAAAGAATTATTTCTCGCATTGATAATTGCGCTTTTAGTTATCAGTTATATTCAGTATTTAATCTCCAAAGACGAATTTCCATCATTTAAATGGATGGCCGGCATACTTCTGGTTGGAATAATTACCAAAATGACATTGAGCCATTATTACACCTCAAACAGTGCTGAGAGAAACTCCTTAATGATGATAGCGTTTCATCTTAGCGAGTTGGCGTCAAACCCTAGGTCCGTCTTCCGTTGGTTCTTAGCTGTTTTTGCGGCTTATGGGGCCTTTATATTTTTAGTTTTCAAAAAAGGCATCAAGTGGAAACCAAACAAAGACAATGAATGGATCATCCATATTTTGAGTTTGTCGGTACTTGCTTTAAGTGTGATCGGAGGCATAGACTATACACGTTTGATTTTTTTAGGATTCCCTTATATCATACTTTCAATCCTATTACTTTCCCGGCCAAAAATTCATGGATTTTTAATGGCTTTTTGCCTCTCGATTGTACTCACGAGACCTTGGGAGGTATTGCCTGATCCGCTGTTGGATATGACTTTATATAATAAATGGATGCCCGAAGTATCAGACAGACCACATTTGGCCTATTGGTCCATTGCCATATTTGTATGCTTTGTAATTGTATTGATTGGTAGGTTCGTATTTAACACAAAATCTAATTCCCGCCCTGCTCCTGAATAGCATCTGAAAGGAAAATATGGTTTCCCTCTAAATTTTCCATGGAAATATTAACCATTGCACGGGCTACTACCCTCGCGTGGATGGCCCTATATTTTTTAAAACTACCTATAAAAAAAGGCTTCAAAATCCATGAAAGGAAAGCCCCAACCTTTTCTCCAAAACGCTGTTCCTTTCTCTCGCCGAGGAGCAATGAAGGACGGTAGATATTCAGATTTTCAAAGTTTAATTTCCCGATGGCTTCTTCAATTTCGCCTTTTACTTGATTATAATAAATCTTTGATTTGGGATTGGCACCCATAGCGGTAATCAAATGAAATTGTTTGGTTCCATGGATTTTAGATACTTTTGCCAGCTCAAGAGGATACGTATAGTCCACTTTTTCAAAAGCTGCTTTAGAGCCTGCTTTTTTCATCGTAGTGCCCAGACAACAAAACACAGCGTCTGCCTGAAGTTGGCTTTCATATTCAGATAGTCTGTCGTAGTCAATTTCAACTATATTGACTTTTTTATTCGCCACAGAACTCCCCTTTCTAACCAGCACTTTGATCTCGGAATATTCCTTGCTATCTGCAAGAAGCTCAACCAAATGCGAACCAACCAATCCGGTACCTCCGGCAACCAAGGCTATTTTTGACATATAAGCTATTTGTTTTTTATGGATTGTTCATATTCCAGAAAGTTCTCGATATCCTCATTGATACTTCCAAATACAAGGAATACAATCGTGATATCGTCAGCAAGTCCGGTAAGTGGTATAAAATCTGGAATCATGTCAATTGGCATCATAAAATACAACAATGCGCCTATGATCATCAAAAGAGATTTCCATGGAATTTCACGGTATTCGCCGCTGATGTATGACCTGAGCATTCTCATCATGGTTTTCACCTTGTCAAAAAACTCTGTGACGCGTTGTTTCTGCCCATCCATTCCAGACATTTTTTCTGTAACAGATCCTAACAGATCAGCTATTTTATCAGGATTGGTAGCTACCCCTGCCGCCTTTTTTAGTGCATTTTGAAAACTTTTACTTTTTAGATAACTCACAGTTCATTCAATTTTTAAAATACTTCCCCGATTTCAGCTTTCACCTCTGATAGTGTAACGGCCACGGGATCAACCTCTCTTTTTTCTATCTCCTGAAAAATCAATTTGGCCAACTCAACACTTCGGGCTTCACCATCTAATTTTTCAGCATTTGTATTGATTAACGCAATTACGTCTTCCACAGTATTTTTTATATGGTTCCAAGATTTATCGCTCATGTATATCTGCTGTGACAAATTATGATTGAATTCATCACGAATCTCTGCAATCATCAAGTGCTGCAATTCCTTTGCTGTCATGTTAGTACTATTAAGTCGCAACACCAGATTACCGGGAGACAGTCGCTCTAAGAAGAGGCAGATGCGCTCAAAAGCCTGCAACTTGTTAGGTAGTGCAATCTTGCTCCCCTCGATTTTATAATCCATATTAGCTTTCACAATTTCTTTGGCCAAAATTGACTTCATTGTGAGATACATGGCATAAAGAACCAGACCTGCTGGTAATAATATTTTCCCGAATTCTAATATAATATCCATTGTTTTCGTGGCGTGAAATAAAAAGTGTTTATGCTCAAATTTAATTATTTTTGTCAGATCAATTGTCAAAGGGAAAAAGAATAGCAAAGCAAACGTGAAAAAAGAACTTCCTGTCACCATTACAGACGCAGCAAAAAAGGAAATTATATCTATCCGAAAGCATAAAAGCATCGCTGAAGAATACCATTTGAGACTTGGTGTGAAATCTGCTGGATGTGGCGTGGCATCTTTTATGATCGGTTTTGATCATGCAAATGAAAAAGATGAACAGTATGCGTTGGATGGGTTAACTGTCGTGATTGAAAAAATGCAATTGATGTACCTTGCCGGAAAGGCGGTAGATTATGGCGAATCTGATGGAAAAACGGGATTTATTTTCCGTGACAGCAATTAATCGGGTCTTGCGCTGGTCATGGTGACCATAGCCCTTTTACAAATTCCACCAATCGGTGGGTTGAATTTGGAAATCGAAATTTCAATAAAGGTTATCAAAGGGAAATTAGTAAAAACAGCTTGCAATATTCTCCCACCAATATTTTCTAACAATCTGGACGGCTTGGCCATTTCTTCTCTAATAATGTGATACAACTCTTCATAATTTATGGTTTCTGAGAGCTTGTCATCCAGGCCGGCAATTTCCAGAGAAGTCTCCACAGTGATGTCTACACCATATTTATTGCCTATCTTTTGCTCTTCATCGTAATAGCCATGAAAGGCAAAAAATTCCATGCCATCTAGAGTGATTTTACCCATGGATCAGTCCAATTGATCAAAAAATGATTCTTCCGAATTGTCGGCTTCAGTAGTCTTTTCCTTTGATGAAGTCTTTGCCGCCAACTCCTCCATTTCAATAGTTTTCTCTAATTCTTCACTACTAAACTTGAAATTTTTTAAATCGTAATTTTCGGCAAATTCCCGTGCTTCTTTGACGTGTGCGTCTATATCCAAGTTGTCTTTTTGCTTCTTAAATTTCTGAACCCTGTCTAGAGCGTCAGTAGAAAGATTAGTAAGATCCGCAATCAAATGCTCCTGTAGATTGAGTGCAGATTTGAAATTCTGCTCCAGAGATTTTATTTCCTCCAACATATTTCCAATGATCTCTCGTGCATGCTTTTCGGTATTCTCAATGATCATCTTCGATTTTAATTTAGCCTCGTGCACGATGCTTTCCGACTTCATTTGAGTCTCTTTCAACTGAAGTTCAGCCGCCCGATTGGCTTGCTCAATCATATTCGCGCCGGTATCTTCTGCTGTTTTCAGTGTTTTATAAAGAGAATTCTCCACTTCCCTAAGCTTGGATATCTCATTTTCTGCAGATTCCAGCTTTATGGACAACTCCTTTTTCTCATCCATCGACTTCTCCCACTCCGAACTCAATATTTGCAAAAATGCATCAACGTCATCCTTGTCGTAGCCACGGAATCCCTTCTCAAATTTCTTTTGTCTTATTTCTAATGGCGTAATCTTCATTGCTGCCTTGTTATTCTTATTTCCAAATAATGTATTCTATTAATTAATAGAATACAAAAATGACCCTAAAATTGTATAAATATTAGTATTTAACTCAAATATTTCGGAATATAATTAATGGTTGATGTCCATATCCAAATCCCAAATAGATATTTTTTTATCATCACTACATGATAACAACTGATTTTTATATTCCGTCCACAGTACTTTATTAACAGAAGTAGCATGGCCTGCATGCCTCGACTTGTCAATTACTTTTAGAAGCTTAAATGTCTCTAAATCCCATACCTTTATGGATTTATCCATACTTCCGGTCGCAAAATAATCATTGTTGGGACTGATGCTGATGGAATTGATGGCGTACATGTGTGCCGCTACAGATTCCTCTAAACTATAATGATCTAGTGAATTCCAGCTTTTTAAATATGCATCCCTGCTCACACTGATCAGGTGATTATTTATCGGATTATACGCTAGAGCAAAAACAGAAATCTTATGTGCGTGAACCAAATATTTTTGGCGATAATCATCCAAATCAAGAATGCGAATAGTGTTATCACTTAGGCCAATGGCCATTTCACCTAATTGCCTATTGACCACAATGGCTCTGATACTCTTGTCCGACAGCTTTACCTTCTTTACAATCGCCCAAGAATCCATGTTTACGATATACAATGTTCCATCGCCCGACGCAATAAAAATTTTGCCCTCATGACTTTTTATATCAAATATCTGGGATTTGGAAATTTGCAATGATGAAATCTCCTTTTTTTCATCAGGATTTATGAGGTGGATTCCTTCATAATTTTGTCCTGCGATCAACATATTTTTGCCCTTGCGGTAGTGAATGGCATAAACAGAGTTTTTCATCTTGGCGACCAGTTGTCCGGTCTCTGGATTTTGCAAATCCCATAATACCACCATACCATCTCCACCAGCGGAAAAAAACATATTAGGGTTTTTACCACCTTCTAGAGAATAAACACAATCCTGATGGCCGTCAAGACTGTGTAGCTTTTCAACATTTATTTTCATATTTTTTTTGTGTAAAACATCTTTATTTTACTTTTATAGAATCGCTCAATTTTTTTTATCGAATATTCATGCCAGTTACAAAAATAGAGAAAATCAATAGCAATTCATTTTGGTGCTTTTGGGATATAACAGAATCTTTTGATCAATTGCGGGAAAAAGTGGTACTAAGTGAAGACGGTGTTCGGGAATTAGAAAGCATCAGCCACCCCCTAAAGAAGAAAGAACGGATGGCTGCGAGGTGCTGCCTACAAGAACTAATGCAGCACGTGGGCAAGCCGTACTTAGGCATAACAAAAGACGAACATGACAAACCACATCTTATCGGCTCAAGCTATCATATTTCCATTTCACATAGTTTCCCTTATGCTGTTGCCATTTTGCACAAGAAGCTCAAGGTTGGTATTGATGTGGAAAAACCTACTAAAAAGCTGGGCAAGATTGCTCATCGCTACCTTAATGAAGAAGAGTTTGCAGATTGCAAAGGCGATTTAAGAAAACTATGTATCTATTGGTCGGGCAAGGAAGCGATCTTTAAACTGAATGGAAAAATGGGACTTAATTTCAAGCGAGACATCCGAATCGCGCCCTTTACGCTTCATAAACAGGATGTCATCAGGTCAGAGTTTTCGGTCGGAAATGCAACCGCAAGGATCGCACTTAATTACAAGGAGATCAACTCTCATATATTCTGCTATTGTTTTTAAAATAGCCCGAAAGCGGAATTCATGGATTTTTGATGCTTTTTGGCACCATTTCCATCATTTGGAATCTTCATTTAATGCGGCATCCCCATTGATAGATTTGAGCAATTCCTTTACTTCGTCAGATTTTTGATGCTCCCCCATTTTGTCAAAGGAAACGATCAGGTTGCGCAACACCCTTTTTACAATATCCTCATTGCTGCAAGGTTCGAAAAAAATATCGTCCGGGTTGAGATGCAGTTGTTTTACGTAATTTTCTATATCTGACTTGGAAAAGATCAGACCTTTGTTAAAAGCATTGATATAAAACTGTTGCTCGCCAGTTTTATAAGTACAAATAAATAAATTTGGTAGATTGACACCGTAGATTGGCAATTCTAGCCTTTGTGATACCAACAAATACAGAATACAAAGTGAAATCGGATTACCTCTCTTTGTTTCTAACACCACATTGATCATAGAATTGCCCGGTGAATGGAAATTCTTGGTATTTGCCTTGAATTTTAACTTGTCAAAAAACGCACCATTGATCAATTTCACTTGGTCAAAGGGATGAAGGTCTTCCTTAAAGTCCGTCCAAATTTTATAGTACAATTGCTCGATTTCCTTTTTTAAAAAATCCAATTCCAGATCTGGATATTGGTATGTTGCCACAATCCATACTCCCTCAAGCAAATCATTGGCACCATTATTTACCCATTCCTGCAATCTGCTTTTTAAATAATCGAACTGCAAGACATGAATCAGTTCCTCAATCTTTCGCTGAACAGTTGAATTAAAACTGCTTTCCCACTCCTTTTCCAAAAATGGAACCACCGCACTGCCAATAGAAATTATCCTGCTTTCCACATGTTTAACAACTTCAGTATCTTCATCCTCCAGTAAAGAAACCAAAGCTTTCAACTCCTTCTCATTCAACTTCTTCATTAAAGCAAATAATAAATTTGTATAAGATTAAACCAACGGCAAATAAATGAACTATTCCTTTTTATCCTTTTTCCTTTTCTCGCTTTTGTCCTTTTTTCCAAAAACTGAGAACTGTACATATCTACCAGGATTAGCCTGCAAGTCAACAAACAATCGATCTAAATCCCTCGCCGTATTGCTCAGATAGATGTAAAGTGAATCATCATGCATCAATTTCCCCATAGTTCCTTCTCCTGCTTTTAGACTCGCCAAGTTGGCATTTAGATTATCAAGCATCAGTTGGGTCTTTTCGAGAGTTGCTGACAATTCTAGGTTCTTCAAAGAATCTGTCAATTGAGCCGCATTGTTCAGTGTCGGTTTTAAATCTAACAAAGTGGTATTTAATTGTACCGAAGTCTTTGTTAAATTATCCATCAAAACATACAGTTTTTGTTCCATGTTTGGCATGGTATTGCTCATACTCGAGGTAATGACTTCAATGTTTGTGAGTGTATTGTTAATTTTTTCGTTATTGCTTTGAAAATTTTCTAAAATCGCATTGATGCGAGTAATTGTCGTGCCAATATTATCGGCAACCGGACCAGCATTTTGCTTAAGCAATTCGGAAATCCCCTCATCTATTGCAGATTTTAAAGTATCACCATCAGTATATTGTCCTTGCCCTGGATCATTGATAATCAATTCTATTGCCTTACTTCCCAGAAAGTCGGTATTGATCAGTCTTGCAACAGTACCCCCTCCTAGTTTGATACTCCCTTCAATGCTCATTTCTACCAAAATAAGATTGTCCTTTTTCTGCAAAATTTGAATATTGCTCACCCTTCCAACACTTAGCCCATTGATGATTACCGGGTTGGACATTGTAAGTCCATCTATATTGTCGTAGAGTGCATAGAAATTTTGAGTCTTTTTGAAGAGGTCAATACCTTTTAAAAAATTGAACCCAAAATAAAGGATCGTGATGGAAACAATTGCGAGTAAGCCTACTTTAAATTCCTTAGAAAGTTTCACGTATAGTTGCTTTAGTTAATTGTTGATTCAATTTCGTTCTTATAATCTCTGAAAGCCCTAAAAAGTCCAGAAGCGATCAAGGTTTGTCCATAAGGGTCACTAAGGTATTTCTCTTCATTTTTGTTGCTCAGGTAGCCCGTCTCTACCAAAACACTAGGCATGGAAGTACGATACAAAACCCAAAACCCTGCCTGCCTCACACCTCTGCTTTTCCGTTGTACCCGTTCTTTAAACTGCTTCTCAATTTTTTCTGCCAATCGAAGGCTATTTTCCATATAGGCACTTTGGTACAAGGAGAATAGAATATATGATTCAGGGGAATTGGGGTCAAATCCTTCATATGTTTCCTTAATTCCATCCTCCATGAGAATTACGGCATTCTCTCTTTTTGCCACATCAAAATTAGCATCCGAGGTGTGCATTCCCATAATATAAGTTTCAGTTCCATAGATACCTTGCTTCTTTGCTTCCGGCGTACTCCTGGGTAAGCTGTTGCAATGTATGGAAATAAAAAGATCGGCTCCATTTTTGTTTGCAATTTGAGCACGTTCTTCCAATTCGATAAATTTATCCGAAGTCCGCGTATAAATCACTTTAACATCTTTAAGATTTTGCTCGATGGTTTTACCCAGTTTCAAGGCAATGTTGAGTGCAATATTTTTTTCCTTTGACACAGCTCCTGACGTGCCGGAATCCTTCCCTCCATGCCCGGCATCAATCACCACAGTGTTTACTCTGAGGTCCCGTTCATCCACTACTGTGAATGAACTCAGGATGAATAGTAAGATCAAACCGATGGTAAAAACAATATTTTTCACAATTTTGCGATTGTTTCTAATTGAACCTTTATCATTGCGTAAATTTGGTACTTTTTCTTTAAAACTGAAAAACAGAGTGTTAAAATTAAAAAACCTACTTCTATTAATGGGTTTAATTTTTGTGTTGGGAATGAGCGAAGGCCACTGTCAAATAGAGCAAAGTCTCTCTATACCAATCGATACTTCTCGTGTAAAAAACACTCTAGATTCCATAAAATCTCATCAAACAAACCCTGACAGCATTGTTGTTGCAGTGGATTCCCTGACGCGCAAAGAAACTGGAGATATCGAAACCACCATTGAGTACGACGCAGATTCCATTCAAATGGATTTAAAAAATCAAATGGTCTTTCTCTTCGGAAATGCACAAATTATTTATGGAGAAATCCAACTTAGTGCTGCAGAAATTAAAATCGACTATACCACGCACATCATTACTGCCAATGGCATTGAAGACTCACTTGGCAATAAAGTGGGAAAACCTGTTTTTGTAGAAGGTAGTCAAACCTTTGAGACCAATGATATGAAATACAATTTTGAATCTCGAAAGGCAATAATTGATGGTATTGTTACCCAGCAAGGAGAGGCTGTGATGCAAGGCAAAAAAGTATATAAAAATCAATTTGACGAACTGTTTATTGCCGATGCCCGCTATACCACTTGTAATTTGGCCGACCCACATTTTGATATCGAGGCTTCCAAACTCAAGGTTATACCAGGCAAAAAAGTAGTCTCCGGGCCATTTCACATCAATGTTAATGGCATACCTACCCCTATAGGATTTGCATTTGGAATGTTTCCTGTACCTAAGCAAAAAGTATCTGGTGTAATCGTACCAGGATACGGAGAGGAAAAACGCCGCGGATTTTTCCTAAAAAATGGCGGATACTATTTTGCGATCAATGACTATTTGGATTTAACATTGACCGGCGATCTTTATTCTAAGGGCAGCTGGGGCTTAAATGCCGCCACCAGTTACAATAAAAGGTATGCGTATAATGGTCGCTTCAATGCTAAGTACAATAATCAAAAAGGCCTGACTGAGGGGGACTCCACTGTTATCAATGACTTTTGGATCAACTGGAGTCATAGCCCGCAATCGAAGGGCTCATCGAGATTTTCAGCCTCTGTCAATGCGGGTACTTCTACCTACAACCAAAATAATCCTACGGCTGATCTCGCCAACACTTTGAATCAGGATTTCAATTCAAGTGTCTCATTTTCCAACACCTTCAAGGGAACACCTTTCAGTATGAACGCAAGTAGCCGGTTACAGCAAAACATCAATACTGGCTTGGTAAATTTATTACTTCCAGAACTCGCACTGAATATGAGTCGGTTATATCCATTTAAATTTGGAGCCACTTCTGCTAAAAACTGGATTCAAAAGATAAGTTTTTCATGGAATATGAACAGTACAAACCGCGCTTCTAATAATAGAATTGGAACCCCTAGTTTTCCTGTTGTTGGATATAGTGCAGAAAATGATACCATTGTACCTCTAAGCGATTTGGGAATAAAAGGGCTTTGGGATCGAGCCCAAAATGGCATTAGACATCAAATCCCGATCTCTACCTCAATGAATTTATTCAAGTTTATCACCTTTAGCCCTAGCTTCAATTATTCAGAATTGTGGTATTTCAAAGAATTGAACTATCAATGGATCGATGAAGAGGCTGCAGTAAAGGTAGATACTATCAACAAATTTTCTCGTGCTAATCAATATAGTGCTTCCGGCTCCTTCAACACTAGACTTTACGGCACCTTAAACTTTAAGGGAGAGAAAATACAGGCTATCCGCCATGTAATGATTCCTTCATTTTCCATGGGTTTTAGCCCGGATTTCTCAACTGAAAAATTTGGTTATTATCAGAACGTACAGATTGACACTTTGGGCAATAGAAGGCGGCTCTCCAAATATGAAGGATTTGTTTACGGTACACCTTCCGCAGGGCCAAGCGCTACAGCGTCTTTTTCACTTTCTAACAACTTGGAAATGAAAGTAAAAACCAAAAAAGACACTACGGACAAAGCTAGAAAAGTAGTCTTGCTAGACAATCTCTCTTTTAATTCAAGTTATAATTTTCTTGCAGATTCTTTTCAATTGGCACCGATCAGAATCGCCGCTAGAACTAGGATATTCAACAAAAAATTAGACATTAGTTTTAGTTCCACTTTAGACCCTTACATTTATCAACTAGACAGCACCTATTATACCAGCAACGGAGACAGGCAGGTTTCTCAAAAAAGAAGGGACATCTATGCATGGGATGCAGGGAGAGGGTTCGGCCAGTTAACACAGGCATCATTAGCCCTGGGTATGAGCCTTAATCCTAAGGCCAGAGAGAGCAACAATGAGCGAGAAGAGGAGTTGGGGCCCTTGTCAGCAGAGGAAGAAATGGCTTTGCAATTCATCAAAAACAATCCGGAATTGTACGTGGATTTTAACATCCCTTGGGATCTAAGATTCAATTATAATATAAGCTATCGCAAGCAGGGATTTGAAGATGCAGATATCATTCAGGCGCTCACATTCAGTGGTAGTATTACATTCACAGAAAAGTGGAATATGTCCTTTAATTCAGGCTTTGATTTTGAGAATCTGGAGTTTACCCAAACCAACTTCAATATCACCCGCAACCTTCACTGCTGGCAACTGAATTTTTCTTATACTCCGTTTGGCCGGTACC
>JAUHYU010000016.1 GCA_030426345.1 Bacteroidia bacterium | reverse complement strand
TGGATCCGATGTTAACTAAATCCTCGCCACTATCACTGTTAGAATCTCCCTTATCTACGTTTAAAACCATGTATTCTATTGAATCAGAGCTGGATATTGATTCAAGCATAGGAACATGATTCACCGCTCCAATCTTAAGATATATTTCCTTAGAGGAAAGTGCGCTTAATTCTGTAACCACTTGAGTGTACATCAAAAATTCAAAATCCAACTGGTACGTTGTCAAAGGATTCAATCCATCAACCTTTCGTTTAAAAAAATAGAATAAATCACCGTGAGGATTATCCGCATTTATTTTCAATCCGCTACTTTCAGAAATAATGCTATTAGGCACTTTACTTGCACTAAAAGAAAAGTCTGCACCACTGTTTAGAAAATCAGCTGGAAAATCGGAGGTTCCTCCCTCCCAACCTTGTGACCCTCCTTCAAAATCGAAGGCACTTGACAACTCAGCACCTGACTCCCCCATATCTTGATTGCATCCTCCCAAAACCAAGAGCAGTAAGTACAATACGATATTTTTATTCATTCCAATCATCACTATTCACTTTAACTCAATAGACACAAAAATTCATTCAATAGTTGATCTCTATCTAAAATTATAAGCTACCCCAAACGAAACCATAAAGGAAGATGGCAGACTATTCAAATAAAAATCATCCTTAGTAAAGGAATTTATGGCAAATTTATAGCTGGGTTCTAGTGTCAAAACATAGTTTCTGGCAATGGTATAACCTAGCATTGTTCCAAGTGATCCATTGAAATACACACTTTTATAAGGGGAATTATCACCAGAAGAATTAGCCAATGTTTCAAAAAAATCACTTTTATCTACAATTTGATTATTCAAAAAGAATTCAGACGAAACACCCGCCATCAATGTTAGATTAACTTTTTTATCTAGCACAATATATCCTGCCCTTACCGGAATGGACGCAAACTCATATTGGTTATTCAAATCAGTTTCAGAAATTTTGTTTACCCTGGACAACCCTTCGAATTGATACTGATATGAAGCTACAATTGGGATTCGGGTGCCATTGCTACCATCCTCAATAAATCCATTTGTAATTGTGGTAGAATTAGCCTTTCTGTAACCAAGACCAGTCTGTACAATAATCCTGTCTGTTAATTTAAACCCCACATTCGCCCCATAACTATAGGCGACTTCGGGTCTTGTAGAGTTTTCGGCACTGCGCACGGACAAGAAATCCTTATTAGCAGTATTAAACGAAGCCAGTTGATCATTAGTAGATTCAACCCGTGCCATGGTCAACGAACTTGTGGCCAAACCACCCCGCTGCTGAAAATTTGGATCAAACACCCCGGTCGAAATATCCAAACCCGCTAGAAAAAACCCTGATTCTTTTTCCTTTTTCATTTTGGATGCTCCAGAAGGCATGAACGGAATCATATAAATGTGATCAATTTCCATGGGCATATCCGTAGAACTCACTGCAAGAATTCCTTGTAGATCTTCTATACTATTGCTTAAATTAGAAATAAACCCATCGCCGGAACTGACTTCAGGATCACCTGAAGTTAAGAAACTTTCCTGTTGAGGTTGATCGGCATTGAGCTCATCTAACGCCTCAGAAACCACTATATTTCCATGACTGGCTTTATCATTATCCGCTGCTGCCAACTGCTGATTTTTTGTTGTCGAATTGGTTTTAACTTGATCCGACTGTGACCCAACTATTTGCTCGGAATCAGAAACTTCATTTAAAGCGGAAGAATTAGCAGAAAGTTCAGCATCTATATAATTTTCATTATTTTCTAATTTGGTATCAAGATCTTCTACTTTTAGGACTTTGTTTGAAGTCGTTAATTCGGGATTTTTCATTGCCTTGTCATCTACAAGGGCATTCCCGTTCATCGACTCATTGCCCAAATAATAATTGACACTAAATATACCAATGGCCATTACAGCTGCTATAGATGCTGCCGCAAGTATCTTATACAAATATGCTTTTCGCTGGAAAAACCCAGCTTCTTCTTTGGACAGGGCTGCATCTATTTTATCCCACACCCTGTCAAACGGAATCATTTCGGAATCCTCAAACGTCCCTTTCCACTGACTTTCAAATTCCGTTTTTTTATTTAAATCTTTCATAGCGTTCGGCCTTTTCTTCTTCAGCTATCTTCTCTTGTAATAATTTCTTTGCCCTAGAAAATTGCGACTTTGACGTTCCCTCACTCACTCCAAGGGTTTCAGCAATTTCTTTATGAGAATACCCCTCAATTGCAAATAAGTTAAACACTGTCTGGCACCCGGTGGGCAATTCTTGAATCATAGCCAAGAGTTCCTCCATGCGAAAATCAGACAGTACTTTACTTTGGTGAAATTCATGTTTTATATCTTCTATATCTACCATTGGGTACATATATAGCTTCTTACGCAAACTATTTAACGCAGTATTTATCACAATCCTTTTGATCCAAAAATCTAACCTGCTCTCTCCACGGTATCCTTTCAGGTTTTTAAAAACCTTAATAAAAGAATCTTGCAAAATATCTTCAGCCTCCTGTTGAGATTTGGTATAGCGCAAGCATACCACGTACATCCTTTTTGCAAAGGTGTCATAAAGGTTTTTTTGGGCTACCCGTTCTCCCTTCACACATGCTGCAACCAATTCTTTATATTCGAGCATAAATCCGGATGGGTCGTCTTTCGCGAATTTTCATTTGATACGACACCATTTTACATGTACTGGTTGTAATTTTATCTAAAATTAATTGATATTGGACGTTAATTCTATACAATATATTAATTCATGAAGTTCCATAATATAAAGATCATTCCATTCCTAGTCATTTTTGCTTTGCCGAATTATCTAATTTATGCGGCATCAGCTTCCGACAGTAAGCATCTTGAATACAGAAATAGAGTATATAAAGAGAACATCAAGACAGTCATTCTTTTCCCAGCGGATGATATTAAAGCAAGCTCAGTATATCCAGCCGCAATCCCTTTAAATCAAAGTATTCCCTTGGTGCTTAAGTTTGACGAACTGTTTACAGACGAAGCGGAATATTACAAAGCAAAAATAATCCATTGCAACATGAATTGGGAACCATCTCACCTATCGGAAATGCAGTATTTATATGAATACAATGAATTTAGCATAGATCAATTTGACTTTTCCATTGCAACTAAAATTCCATTCACACATTTTACTTTCCGGGTTCCTAAGGTTAAACTACCGGGCAATTATCTTCTGGTAGTTTATAGGGAAAACAACGCAAATGATCTTATCCTTTCCAGAAGATTTATAGTCTATGATCAAAAAATTGGTATTACCGGAAATACAGGCCTTTCGTCAGGAGTCGCGCAACGAAACATGAACCAACAGATCGAATTCATGATCGATTATACCAATTTTCCTATACCTAATCCTTATTTAGATATTCAAGTAGTCATTAGGCAAAATGATCGCTGGGACAATGCCATCTTTGGTTTAAAACCAACTATAATCAGAGAAGATGTTTCGCAACTGGAATACCGACATTTTAATTTTGAAAATAATTTTAATGGTGGAAATGAATTTCGATTTTTTGATATTAGAACAACACATTACGGAGGAAGAAACGTTGAGAAAACTAATATATCAGATACTCAAGTAGATGCCTATTTATTCATCGATGAACCTCGAACTACTCAACCTTATACTTTTATAGCTGACTTAAATGGTGGATTTGTGATTGAAAATCTGGAGGGAAAAGACAACCTTCTAGAGTCAGACTACATCAATGTTCATTTTTTCTTAGACCTCAAGGAAAAATCAGAAAAGGACATTTTTATATTCGGCAAATTGACGGATTGGAATTATGGGGACATTAATAAAATGAAATATATCAATGCTTCAGGGCTTTATTCCGGAATCTTAAGGCTGAAACAGGGTTTGTATGATTTTTCTTATTCGATTCCCGAAAACATGGAAAATCCAGGCATTTTGGAAGGAAATCATTTTGAAACCAAGAATGAATATGAAATCATTATTTACTTTAAAGATCAACTGCTCGGCACAGATATAATCATTGGGTACCTAAAGTTTATCTGAATTTCCCTCCCGCACTATTGCTTCGCGATATACGGTCGTTCTCTTGGACGGATCAGTATTGGCCAAATCTAACATTCCAAATCCTTTATGGGTAAAGGATCCCATGCCTCCACCAAACAAAAATTCCTGAACCTCCTTTGCCGCATATAACACAAAGGGGAAAGTATAACCTCTAACCTCATACTTTACATCCTGATCATAAACCGGATATATTCTGGCAAATTTCTTTTGGTGCTCCCGGATTTTTCTCAAATAATTTTCATCTGCAACCAACTGAAATTTTGAAAACGAAGTCAATTGTTCATTGGAAAAAGTCCCCAAAGATTCCATTCGTAAAATTGTAGACTCAAACAATATATCTGAAAATTCATCGGTTTCAGGGGGAATAAACCGTTTGCTCTCGTTATCATTAAATGAAGGCTTGAGTAATACAGTAGGCGATATGCAAATGTATTTCATTTCATCTTGAAATGAAGGCTTATTTTCCATCTCAACAGATTCTGGCAATAGAACCAAATTGCCAATTTCTAATTGGGACATTTCAAACAACTCGTCGATAAAATAGTCTAAAAATTCTTGATTAAGGCACGAAAATACCAATGTTACTCGGTTGGAAAAAAAATGCAGCCCGTTTCTACTAATTTTTGTCTGTCCCTTAAGGCCGGAAAAATTATAAAATGAAAAATCTTTAAAGGTTTCATTACCCCCTTTGATTATAACACCCTTTACTACTTGCGCAAGTAAAAATTGGTGGTGAAAGGGAACATATGCCCCTTTGTTTTTCAAGATAAATATGATTCTAACTCTCAATGATTTGCTATTTCAGTCCAAAAAAATCAATATTCAAAAATCAAGTTAAACCCCTCCAAACGATCCAATATTATCGGTAACAATAAAAGTACAAGTGATAATAAAGAATAACAGAAAAATTATGCTAATGTTTAACCCAAGCTTACCTTAACAATATAGTAATTTGGTCATTAACAATAACTTAAAAATCTTATCATATTAAAAATATTAGTTTTTATATTCAGATATTAATATAAAAAAAAATCAAACAGTGTCAAATACATTAATAATTTTATGTGGTAAAATATATTATACATTAAATCTAAAATGCATAATATCTCCATCTTGAACTATATATTCTTTACCTTCTATCGATAATTTCCCAGCTTCTTTGCATGCCAATTCAGTTTTGTACAACTCAAGATTCTCCAGCTTAATTACCTCAGCTTTGATAAAGCCACGTTCAAAATCAGTATGGATAACCCCGGCAGCTTGTGGGGCCTTCCACCCCTTGTGTATTGTCCAAGCCCTTACTTCCTGGGGCCCTGCCGTGAAATAAGTAATCAGATTCAATATATGATAGGAAGCACTGATCAACCTATTTAGACCGGATTGCTGCAAACCGTACTCTTCCAAAAATTCTCTTTTCTCATCGATTGTTTCCAATTCAGAAATCTGAGCTTCCAAAGATGCACATACAATAATTAATTCTGCACCTTCTGCTACCGCCACCTGCTCCAAACGCTTAGTCATTTCATTTCCACTAAGGGAATCTTCATCTACATTGGCCACATAAATGACTGGTTTGTCTGTCAGTAGGTATAAATCATTGACGATTAGTTTTTCTTGTTCGGAAAGATCAAGCGCCCGGGCGTTTTTACCTTCTTCTAATATGTGTTGATATTTCGCTAAAATAGCCAATTGTTTACGTGCAGTTTGGTCTCCTGATTTGGCGATTTTCTCCAACCTTTGGATTCTCTTTTCGACACTTTCGAGATCTTTCAGCTGCAGTTCAGTATCAATTATTTCTTTATCATTGATTGGGTTCACGACACCATCAACATGCACGACATTCGGATCTTCAAAACATCTGACTACATGTATAATTGCATCTACCTCACGGATATTTGCTAAAAATTTATTTCCCAAACCCTCGCCTTTGCTTGCACCTTTTACCAATCCAGCAATATCAACAAACTCAATTACCGTAGGCAGCATACGCTCCGGTTTTACCAACTCCACCAAAATATTCAGTCTTTCATCAGGGACGGAAATTACCCCAACATTAGGCTCTATGGTACAAAAAGGAAAATTAGCTGCCTCAGCTTTGGCAGAAGATAATGAATTGAAAAGAGTGGATTTACCAACATTTGGCAATCCTACGATCCCACACTGTAACGACATTTCTTATATTTTGAAAATATGATAACTCTTGTAACCTCTAAAAATCTCCATAACGAATACACGAATAATGGTGTAAACAGGAATTGCAGCAATCATGCCAACGATACCCGCTAGCGTTGCGCCGGCAAATATAATAATAAATATTTCCAGTGGATGGGCTTTAATGCTTTTAGAGAAGATCAACGGTTGAAGGATTACATTATCTGTGAGCTGCACCACACCAAAGACAGATACTATCTGTAAGGTCATTATTAAGAACTGATTCCCTTCAAAAATTTGCCCTCCTCCTGTCGATAGCCCAACAAGGATACCAAATGTTGCACCAAGAATAGGCCCCAAATATGGAATCAGATTGATAACCGCAGCAAATAAAGCAATTGAGGCTGCATAGTTGATGCCAAATATAGAAAGACCTGTAAAGGCTATTGAAAAAATTGCCGTCATCTGCAACAACAAGCCGAGCATATAATTGGACAAAAGTTTTTCGATCTTGTACAATCCTGCTATTGAAACCTCAAAATACTCATTAGGAATAAGATTGATCAAATGCTTTCTAAGAATCCCATTTTCATATAGCAAAAAGAATGTAATAAAAGTAACGGCCATCAGACCCACAAATACATTTCCGGTTACAGAAATTACATTTTCCACAATTGAAGTATATTCCACTTCAGTAAGCAGGTTTCGAATTCCTTGATTTATACTCATGGATAAAAACCCCTTTTCAAAATCACCCAATTGATACCTTAATATAATATCTTCAACAGCTTCTAATGGCGCCTCTATTTTTGAAATAGCCTGTTCCATTTCTATACTCGTAAATATTTTGATCTGGTCGGAAATAAGCGGCAAGAACAAAGTAACAAATGCGGACAAGAGCAGCAGTAGTGTAAAAAAAGATATAAAAACTGCCAACGCACGAGGCATTCGGATATTAAAAAACTGTTGATTGGCCAGATAGTTTGTAAGTGGTCGCAAAATCGTTGAAAGGATCATCGATACAACCAGATAAATAAAAATACTAGAAAAAAACCAACTCAGAAGTATAAATACCACCACACCTAGCAATACAAAGACTATGGGCTTTTTGAGCAAATTCATGGATTTTTGATGCTTTTTTATCTAAAAAAAGAAAGCCTTTGAAGGAATCCAAAGGCTTTATATATTTGATTCTATTTTTACTAATCCCATTTAAACTCTGTGCCGACATCAGAATCCTCTGTAGCGCTTCGTTCCTCCTCTTGCTTGTCAAACTCGGTAAAATCTACTTCTGGCAGCAATTCTGTCTTCACATGATCTACCGTACTATTTAGAGCCTCCACAAATTTATTGAAATCCTCCTTGTACAAGAAAATTTTATGCTTTTCATAAAAAAAGCCATCCTCCTTGTACCTGCGTTTACTTTCCGTGATTGTCAAGTAGTAATCGTTAGACCGAGTAGATTTCACGTCAAAAAAATAAGTCCTTTTTCCAGCCCTAACCCTTTGTGAATAAATTTCCTCCTTACCGTTATCCTTGTTCTCTTCCACAGCTATGTAGTATTTTGATCTATAATTTCTTAAAAAATTTGAACTATATAAATGATCTTAAAATCGGATAAATATAAAACAATGATTTACTTTGTTGCAAATTATTGACGATAATTTCCCTTATCAGGAATTTTTATTGATTAAAACTCAATTTTGATTTCCCAAAAACTAGCCAAATAAAATGAAAATTGATCTCCATAAGATAAGAGAGCTCAGCAATCTAGAATTGCTTGCCCGACAATTGGTGGAAGGTTTTATCACTGGCTTACATAAATCGCCCTACCATGGATTTTCAGTGGAATTTGCGGAGCACGAATTGTACAACACAGGCGAAAGCACCAAAAACATCGACTGGAAGGTATATGCACGTACAGATAAATTGTTTTCAAAACGCTACGAAGAGGAAACCAACCTTCGCTGCACCATACTGATCGATAATTCTTCGTCGATGTACTACCCAAATGAAACTTCTGGGAAAATCACCTTTAGTGTAATGGCTGCAGCGGCCCTCACCTTCATGCTACAAAGACAACGTGATGCCATTGGGGTCACTACTTTTTCTGATCATATAGAAGCCCAAACCCAAGTAAAATCAACTCATGCCCACCTTCATAAAATTCTGATACTCTTAGAAAAACTCTTACAATCTCCCCCCAGTTCCCCTAAAAAAACAAGTATCCCGGAAGTATTGCATCAAATAGCCAATAAAATCCATAAGCGAAGTCTGGTTATTATTTTTAGCGATATGTTTGACGATCAAGAGCATGTGCAGGAAATGATCAATGGTCTTCACCATCTTAAACATAAAAACCACGAAGTCTTACTTTTTCATGTTACAGATCGAAAAACCGAGTTTGATTTCGAATTTGAAGAACGCCCTTATAATTTCATTGATCTTGAAACCAAAGAAGAACTAAAATTGCATCCATCACAAATCAAGGACACATATACTGAAAAAATGACAGCCTACTTTCAGAATTTAGCAATTAAATGTGGGCAATTCAAAATTGATTTTATAACTGCCGACATTCGTGATGATTTTGATAAGGTACTTTCTGCCTATTTGATTAAACGGGCAAAAATGAGATAAAAAAATCTACCCCGATGTAGATCGGGGTAGATGTAAAATTGGTTATTTATGCATCCAGGCTTGTTTGCCTAGCAACTCTTCTTCTGTTTCTACATTGTCCGGATCAGGAATACAACAATCTACAGGGCATACAGCAGCACATTGAGGCTCTTCGTGAAATCCCATACATTCTGTACACTTATTGGAAACGATATAATAAAATTCATCAGAAATCGGTTCTTGTTCTTCATCACCTGGGATAACGGTCCCATCATCCAGCTCAACAGATTCAAGTGTGGTACCACCACCCCAGGTCCATTCTACTCCACCTTCATATATGGCAGTATTAGGGCATTCTGGCTCGCATGCACCGCAATTGATGCATTCATCGGTTATCATTATTGCCATTTTGTTGTAATTATATTTTTAGAAATAATCAAAAATGATGTATTAGTATTATGTTTACATAAAAAAATTAACACGCTTCAAAGTTATTAATAATAATTGGATTTTATTAAAAGAACAAACTCATTTTTAACACTTGGCAGCAGATTAAAAGACATGTACCAGGATTCGCTGGACGAGATAATCGAACAAGCTGCTTATAAAAACCAATGGTTTACACCTGACAATATTCGTCTATCTTTTGATGGATTAATTCGCTATTTGGATGAAACCAACCTAAAAAAGTGGTTGGGGAATTATGATTTCCAGAATATCACTCCAAAAAAAGTTGGTGTGGTAATGGCCGGAAATATTCCGATGGTAGGTATCCACGACATGATTTGCGTACTCCTTAGTGGCCACAAATTAATGGCCAAACTAAGTCACCAAGATGATGTCTTGCTCCAATTTATTGCCAACGAGTTAATAGAAATCGACGTTGAGTTTAAACAGTCCATAGAATTTGTAGATCGGTTAAACGGCATGGAGGCAGTGATCGCTACTGGAAGTGATAATACTGCGAGGTATTTTGATTTTTATTTTTCAAAATATCCTAATATCATTCGAAAAAACAGGACATCCGTTGCAGTTATAAATGGAGAAGAGAGTAAGGAAGACTTGGCTAATCTCGGTCATGATATTTTTGACTATTTTGGGTTGGGGTGCAGGAATGTTTCCAAATTATTTCTACCAACAGGATACGATCTAAGTAAAATAATCGATCAACTTGAACAGTTCCAGCCGATATTTAATCACCATAAATACAACAATAATTACTTCTACCAAAAATCAATTTTTCTGGTAGATCAAACACCCCATCTAGATAATGGCTTTGCCCTTTTTCAACAAAATGAAAATTTGTCTTCTCCTATCGGCGTGGTCTATTATGAGTTTTATGATGATGTAGATACCTTAAAAAACCATCTATTTTCCATTCAAAACAAAATCCAATGTATTGTTAGCAACATGGATTTAATTGATAATCGTGTTGATTTTGGCCAAGCACAGAAACCGGATATTTGGGATTATGCTGACAATGTTGACACCATGAAATTTCTATCCAACATATAATAATTTCATGGATTTTATCAGCATTTAATTAAGGTCTAGTGCCACTCCATTTTTCTACCCAACCTTTGAAATTCTCCCCGGTGGACATGCTGACTTTATAATAATATATACCATCAGCTTCATTGCCTCCATCCCATAGGGTGTCGTAAGTATAGTTGTCAGACTCATAAACAATGGAGCCATTTCTATTGGTAATGATCACACTTGTTCCTGATTCTGGCAGGTTCCTGATGTAAAAATCATCATTGACTCCATCATTGTTTGGCGTAAATACATTTGGAATAAATATCGTTTCATCGTAATCAATACTGTGATCAAGACTATACTCACAGCCATAAGCATCTCGCACAAAAATCTCATAAAGTCCCGCCCATAATGTATCTAGCTTGATCGTATATCGATTTAGGTTGCCACCCGAGCTCGTGACTACTTCCCAATTTCTTTGCTCATTAAAATCTATTATATCTGTGATATTCAATTCAAAGACTGGATCAACAAGCTGGACAAGTACTTCATAAGGGGTTCCTCCACTTGGGATTACCTCAACTGTAATAGATCCTGTAGGCCGATCAGAAAGAGATACTGCATCTTCAATAACATCTAACCCCAACTGACCTAAAGGCTCATATATCGTGATCAAACCTGAAACAGCCTCTACATCTGCGCACCCATCCTGATTCTGGATCATTTTGATATAATAATTTCCTCCAACGAGTTTATCCGTATTTGATTCATCAATAGTAAAGCCTCCTTCTAACTCAAACTTTGTTAGATTAAACGTTTCAAGTACCACATCTCCTTCACTCACTAACTGAACTATATATGTCGTATCCGGATCTCCTGTCACATTTCCAATAGTGATGGATCCCATACCTCCAATACAACTCACAATGCTATCATTTTCCATGATTTCAAAATCGAGTGAATATGCACCACTAAATACAGAAATAGTCTCGGAATATGTACAACCTCCATCGATACTCGCACGAATAGTTACATCGTAAAAATCCTTATCCAAATTCAAAATAGTCCTGATTCCATTATCAGGAATCTGATACATCGTCCCATTATCAGGATCGCTTGAACTTGCCACATATGCCTCATAAGGCCCTGGAAGTGTAGTCGCTGGTAAGTCCATTTCAATTCTGATCCCTGCTTTTAAGAAAATGGAAGTACAACTCACAGGCACATCTGTTACTGTGGCAAATACCCCTCCTGGAGAATCAACCACAAAATCAAAATCCTCACGGCATCCTACGGCATCAATTACACCTAAAATATGCGACCCCGCACCCAATCCAGTGAGCATGGAATCTGAAGGCATTATAAAGGCCACATCGTCAATCAGGTATGTATATGGTGAAATTCCTCCTACAACTTCGCCCAATTTCACTACTCCATCATTTAGGTTGCAACTCGCTTGTACCATTGTAATAATTGGCATTTTAAGTTCAATAGGGTCAGGACCATTTATAACTACCTGTACCTGAGTTCTGCAATCTGCATTGACCTCGCTTTGGCGAATATCAATGTTATATGTGCCATTTGGTGGTAATTGGTCTATTATGTTTCCTGAAATGAAAGGAATCCAATTAATTCCATCTGCGGTATATTCGTAAGGGCTTGCCCCTCCTGACACATCTACAATTGCTTTGCCATTTGGTTCAGAGCTGCATGTCGCATCTTCAAAACTATGCGCGATAGCGGCCAGAGAAGAACAACCTGTCGGACAATCACTACCTAAACTTATCGAATCAGGTGCCATTATTTCACAACCATTGTTGTTGATATCTTCCTTAATGGTATAGGAGTAAGCGCCAGAATCCAAATTATCGAAAGTAAACAACCCACTTCCTGTTTGGATAAACTCTGTGCCATCCTTGTAAACCAATTTAACTTCGAAAGGTGATTTCCCAGATACACTCATGGATATTTTACCGTTTTTGCCATCACAATCTGCCTCATCCATCGAAAGCTCTGCGGCCAACGTAGAGCTAACACCAACATTAGCTATCACATTATCAGTACATCCTGTCACACTATCCCTGACCACCATAGGATAATTTCCCTGTCCCAAATTTTCAATTTCTGCCAGAAAATCTCCATCAAAAGGCATATAACTTGTTCCATTATCCAAGCTATAAAAATAATTGCCGTCACCTGAACCTCCGTTTATCACGAAAATAGTTGCAGATCCATTAATGGAATCAGCACAGTTTGTAGGATTGGTAGAAACACTCACATTAAAAGCACAAGGCAGATCGCAGAAAGCAGGCTTCCCTACAACCACATCCAACGTACTCGTACAAGATGTCGCATCATCTTGTACTTCTACTCTGTAATTTCCTGCCATGAGTCCAGTTAAATTCTGATCGCTTGATGTAAATCCATTTCCATCGAGATCGATCCAACTAAAAGTAAATGGGCCCACCCCTCCAGAAACGGTTAGGGCAATTTCTCCATCATTGCTTACACAGGTCGCCATGTCAACAACACCCGCAGAAAGTGTAGTGCCCAAAGGATCCACAATAGAAACAACCAAGTTCGCCACTTCGGCAGTAACAATATCTGTTACCGTCACTTGGTAGTCGTCCGTTGATAAACCGGTGAGATTTGTTGAGTTTGAGGTAAAACCAGGATCATTGTCTGCCAACCACGAAATAGCATAATTTCCACTTCCCCCAGAAACAGTTAAGTCTATTGTACCATCAGAAGCTCCACAAGCTGATACATCTGTTTTTGTGAAATTCAATGTTAGAACATTGGTTGGCTCCAGTATTTCGACCTCTATAAAATCCCCGCATCCGCTTACATTGTCTAAAACATCAGCGATATAATTACCTGCGACAAGTCCCGAAATTGCTAACTGATTGGAGGTAAAGCCCCCTGGCCCTGTCCATGAAATAGTATTATTTCCACTTCCCCCAGTAATCGTCAGGTTAATTTCCCCATCGTTTCCTCCCATTGCGGTAACATCTTGCTTGGTAGTACTCAACGTAAAATTTGCAGGTTCTTGAATATTAAAGGACATAACCTCTATACAGCCTGAAGTACCATCTGTGATCGTGACGTTATAGATTCCTCTCGCAAGATTAGATTGATTTTGCAATGTTTCATTGCCACCATTGATCGATGGATCTGTCCATAAATAAGTGTATGGGCCTACACCACCTGTCACGGAAGTAATTTCAATAGCTCCATCAGAAAGTCCACAAGCAGTTATTTGCGTTATATTCGTAGTAGCGCTGATTTGTGTCACGGTTGTAACTATTGGCCCAACATCTGTAGTACATCCATTTAAGTCTGTTATCGTCGCTCGGACTTCATCCTGATCTACCAAAACCGCATTGATATAAGTTGGGTTGACTCCATCTTGGGTTAACACATTATTTACATAAAATTTATAATTGACCATACTTGTTGGCAACCCTGTGAATATGACTGTTTCCCCAAAACAAATTAAATTGTCAGGATCAGAACTAGTCATGGATGCTGTGGCTTGGATATCCACAACACCATCATCTATGGTCACGCTTGCATCACAAGAGGCGTTTCCAATTTCCATTGGAACCAAGGTAGAAGGAGTCTCATCAACTGTTAAAATCGCATCCGTACACAAGACATCATTAATATTGAACCGCATAGAAAACAACTCTTGGCCATCTATAATAGTAGTATCAGCCAAGGAGGAATTCCATGTAAATGATAAGAAACCATTGCCGACTTCGGCTAATCCAAGGTTGGTATTTGGTAATGACACATTTTCAACGGCATCGTATGAAATCAAATTAGCATCCCATGAAATAGTAAAATTCATTTTGGTCATTGATTGAAATCCATTTATCCTCACTGGAATAGCTATTGATGCTCCAGGACTTCCAATCGCATCATCAATTTGAATCATCACATCAGACAATGGATTAACAAGCACTTCAGCTGGTGCAGGATTTACAGTACCTGAGCAATTATTATCTGATACACTTACAAGGTTATAATCTGTATTTACAATGGGTGAAACTGAGATTGTGGTATCATTACCAACGTTAACTGTCAAATTATAAGTAGAACTACCATCTGTATAGGTAACATAATATGGTGGCAACCCTCCAACAAATTGGAGTGTCAAGTCAGTTGCCTGCCCAGGACAAATCGGGTTTGACCCCGAAACTGAGATATTTGCCACAACCGGATTTACCACATTGATATAATCAGTTTTAGTTTCTGTAATCACATTACCGTTTCCATCATCAATGGTTAGAGAAATGGTTTTTAAACCCGAAGTGCTATAAGTTATGTCATGAGGTCCCTCAGTATTCGCCGTAGCGGGTGTTGCATTTGCACCAAAATTCCATGAATATGTTGTCGTAGCGTCGGTACCAGAAGATATGCTAGTGAAGGTTATTGTGTTATTAATACAAGCTGACAATGAAAAAGTAAGGAAATCCGCATCAAATACACAACCAGATTGTACTATTGTCATAGTTGTAACCGCACTAATGCATCCACTTGCGTTTTGTTCCTGAACGGATATAATTCCATTGGTACTGCCAAAATCTACAACAATTGAATTCGTCCCACCTCCAGAAGTAATAACCGCTCCTGCAGGGACAGTCCAGTTATAGGTAGAACCTATATTGGACTGAACTGAATATATTTGACCTGTTGCCTGACAAGCAGGGTTCGAATTTCCAGCAATAATAGGTATCGGTGTTGGATTTACGACTATATCTGTTGTGCCTGCCAGGCTAGTACATCCTGACATAGAAAGCATTACAGAATAGGTACCAGCTCCTGTTAATGTGATTCCTGACACTATCGGCTCTCGTAAATTGGATGAAAATCCATTAGGTCCTACCCAAGCATATGTCGCTCCAGGAACATCAGGTGTGCTTAACTGCACATCATCTCCTTCACATACTGGACCATTGTTTGTTGCTGTTGGGGTGGCCAGAGTTGGGTTTACAATCACGTTGGTTGAGCCTGCCAGGCTTGCGCACCCTGATAACGTAACCATTACAGAGTAGCTGCCTGCACCTGCTGCCGTCATTCCTGAGATAATCGGCTCTCTCAAAGCTGATGAGAATCCATTGGGACCTGTCCAACTAAATGTTGCTCCAGGAACATCAACAGTGGTTAGCTGTAAATTTCCTCCTTCACAAACAGGTCCATTGTTCGTTGGTGTGGGTGCAGACGGAATTGGGTTTACGACAACATTGGTAACACCTGGCAAACTCGGACAGGTACCATCGTCTATCACCACGGAATAAGCACCTGCACTTGCTGTAGTAATCCCTGAAATGATTGGTTCCCTTAAACTGGATGAGAATCCATTAGGACCTATCCAAATATAGGTAGCACCGGGAACATTAGCAGTCGTTAGCTGTAAATCTCCTCCTTCGCAAACAGGTCCATTATTAGTTGGGGTTGGAGTGGCAAGTGTTGGATTTACTATTACATCGGTCGTTCCATCCAAACTTGAACATCCTAATAAAGTAATTGAAACTGAATAGGTACCTGCTTCTGCAGTTGTTATATCTGAAATGGTCGGTTCTCGTAATGTCGATGAAAATCCATTAGGGCCCGTCCAACTGTAAATTGCTCCCACTACGTTAGCAGTACTTAATTGTATATCTTCACCCTCGCATGCAGGGCCATTGTTTGTGGCAACTGGAGTAGTTGGAATGGGATTAATTATTACATCAGTCGTACCTGTCAGGCTCGCACATCCCGACAAGGTAACCGTTACATAATATGTACCAGTCCCAGCTATAGTGATACCCGAGATATTTGGTGTCCTCAAAGCTGATGAAAATCCATTGGGACCTGTCCAACTATATAACGCTCCCGGAACATTCGGAGTGCTTAGCTGCACATTTCCTCCTTCACAAACTGGACCGTCATCGGTGGCCGAAGGAGTAGCTGGAATTGGTGTAACAACCACATCGGTTGTCCCTGGCAAGCTCGGGCATGTGCCATCATCTGTGACAACTGAATATATTCCGGCCCCAACTATAGTGATCCCTGAAATAACAGGCTCCCTTAAACTAGATGTAAATCCATTTGGACCCGTCCAACTAAATGTTGCTCCAGGAACATCTGGGGTACTCAACTGAAGATCATTACCCTCACAAGCTGGGCCATCGTTTGTTGCAATTGGGGTGGCAAGGGTAGGATTCACAACCACATCTGTTGTACCTGCCAAACTTTCACACCCTAACAAAACAATTGTAACAGAATAAATGCCTGCATCGGCTCCAGTAATTCCTGAAACAATTGGTTCCCTTAAAGTGGATGAAAATCCATTGGGACCTGTCCAACTAAATGTTGCCCCAGCTACGTCAGGAGTGCTTAATTGTATATTTTCACCCTCACATGCAGGGCCATTATTTGTCGCAACCGGAGTAGTTGGGATAGGATTGACTAAAACACTATATACAGTATCGCCAACACAACCCAACAAATCCGTGTAAGTATATATTACATCTCCTCCTACACCTGCGGAAGAGGGATCAAAGTTTGCAGTTCCATCTCCATTGTCTGTAATCCCCGGTCCAGAAAAAGTACCGCTTGGAGCTTCACTTCCGTTAATAACCACAACCGCATCGCTTTCGCAGTAAGTACTATTCAAACCATTAATTGTAACGACAGGGTTTACTGCATTATCTAAAACTTCGACATCCTTTGTATAGCTACAATTGTGGCCATCTGACACAACAACATTGTAAATACCTGGCTCCAATGCAGTAATATTTTTTGTAGAGGCAGTAAATCCATTAGGGCCCGTCCAAGAATAAGCGTAAGCTCCATATCCTCCTGATGCGGTTATATCTATTGCTCCATTAAAAGGATTGACACAACTAGTATTATTGGTTATAACAATATCGGTGTCTGAAATAGTAAGTTCGTCATTTGGATCAATGTCAATCCCCGCTCCACCATAAGTAAGACATCCTACTTTAGTAAAAACGTAAACCGAATTTATTGATGCAACTAATTCATTGGGTACATTTTCTATCACCCAAATATTACTTCCAGGTGTATGTACGTAGGTAACGGGGCTTAATCCTTCAATTAAATAGCTGCTATTTGCAATATCATAAAGTAAAAAATTATCAAAGTTAGAAGCGTCGTTGACAAACGAAAACGTGATTGTGGCAAAGTCCCCTCCGGGCTGCACGCAAACTTCTATTCCATTGCCATATTCCGGCGTACCTACAGCTGGATCCAAAGTCGGACATTGTGCTTGGACTTGTTGGCTAGCAAAAAGCCCGATCGATGCCAATAGAATAAGTAAAAAGTAACTTTTCTTCATGCTCTACTCCGTTTAATTATTGGAAATAGTTATGCCCCTTACTCCCCCTATGGATATTTGACACTTTTTGGCATCAATTACCTGAATGGTATAATTGGAAGGTGATACATCCCCAAAAACCAATACAAATTCATCTTTCATAGTAGATGCTTGTTTGGTTTTTTGCTGTATTGGTCCTTTTTGAGGAGCCTTCAAATCGATGAGATAAAAATCTAATGAGCCACTGCCTTTAATAACCTTCAGATAAATATCAGTCTTTGGCCCAGAATCTAATGTCTCAACCTTACTTTCCACCTTCAGTTCACATTGTCCCTTCGCATGATTGACACCTGAAAAGATCATCAGGGCCAACAACCCAAAAAATACGCAATTCACAATATTCACCCTGTATTTCATAATCATCGATTTACTTATTTCTATGCTCGACCTAAACTGAGATATTTCCTTATAACAAGAGAAGCCTGCACTGGTATCTGCGCAAAAGGCATGGAGCCCATGCACTTTTTTATTTAATCGAAATACCTTTTAATCCATCGAAATTACACTTTAATACTTATAATAGAATATCGTAACTTCTTATGAATTAAGACCTTTCATTTCAACATGTAAGAAATATCATGCGTTTATTAACAATAGGTATAGTATAGTAGATCAAACTGAAGGGAAATTATGCGTAAAGCCTTTGACATTCTACCATAATGTGGCGGTTTAAAATAGATAAAGCATGTCACAAATATATAAACAACTGTTTATCAGTATATTAATAATTAAATATCAATATTTACTTGAAGTTATTCCTTAAGAATGCCACAAAATGCAACTCAAGTATATATTTCACTTGAAATTTGACAATAAAAAAATGGTGGAATTTTATGATTTATAGTGCAAATCGTTGTTTGAAATCCAACAGTTCTTCCCTGAGTGACTTGGTATTTTCGAAATTAACATACGACCTTATTTTCGAATTAGGATCTACTTTCATCTGCCTAAGATCCAGATGTTGATTGACAAAAATAAACTCAAGCGCAGGGTATATTTCTTTGAGTTCATCTACAATGTCCAAAATTTCAAGATTTTTATCTACGATGTTATACGTTCCGGAAGGCACCTTATTTAAAATACAACCTATGAGAGCCTTCACGAGTAGAGTCACATGAATAAATGCGCGAAATTGCTTTCCATTTCCATGGATTTGAATTCGATTTGTAAAGTTAGAATCGAACATAAACTTATTGATAACGGCATCAAATCGCATACTTCGACTGTATCCATACACATTGGCACTACGCAAAACGATCGCATTCATCCTCTTTTGCAACCTTTGCACATGCTTCTCTCCCCGCAGTTTTGACATACCATAAAACGTCTTTGGATTGGGTATATGAGTTTCTTCTATAAAATCATCAGAAGATCCATAAACTGAGGTACTGCTGGTATATATGATTTTTTGGATTTTACTCTCCTCCACAGCAGACACTAGTTCGGCCGTTCCCCAGTGGTTGACCTGTTCATGAAAATCAGCATCAACATTGGCGAAAGGAGTAGAAACACGAGCTGCTAAATGAAATACCACATCTGCCCTTTGAAGATTCTTTTTTAATTTCCTCAAATCGAGAATATCACCGACAACCAACTCCACCTTTTCGGCATTCACTAACCGATCTCCTAAAAACAAATTGTAGTTCTTTCTACTCAGATTATCATAAATAATGATCTTATTCACTTCGGCGCAACGAACCAGTTCTTTAGTCAAAACTGTACCAACATATCCCGCTCCTCCTGTGATCAATACATTCATTTATTTGTATATTATAAATCCTTCCATTTCAAATGCAAACAAAAAAATACCGTCCTATTTACTGATTAAATCAGTATTTAACCCGCATTCTGTCTTATTGAGTCCATACCATCTAGCTTCTCTTTCTTGCATGTCCAAATCTACTTTTCTAGTACATGGCTCACAGCCAATACTAAAGTACCCCTTAGTCTCTAATGGATGTTCTGGTAAATTAAATTTTTTTCTATAAGCAAAAATATCCTTGGTTGTCCATTCTATCATGGGGTGAAATCGCAATACGTTATGCTTTGCATTTTGCTCTATCTTCATGTCGTTTCTAAACGCATTTTGCTCTGCCCGAATACCATTTACCCATACATCATATTGCATGAGCACCTTTTCCATTGGTTGGGTTTTATTTAAATAACAGCAATGATCAGGATCAGAAGTAAAAAGTAATTTTCCTTCTGGATCAAGCTGTATATTTTTTGGTGTATCCGGTTTCAAATCCACCAGATTCAAATTCAATAATTTAACAACCTGATCTCTGAACTCTAGAGTTTCAGAAAAATGATATCCTGTGTTCAGGAAATAAATAGGAATTTGCGGCTCGATCCGGCTAATGATATGAAGCAGAGGAATGCTGTGTGTTTGAAAAGAAGATGTAGTAAAAATGAGTTTCCCCTCAGCGAGATACCCTTTTATCTTTCCTTCTATTTGTTTAAAATCCAAAATATATATTGCTTAATCGCTGCAAATATAAATAATCATCTCCTCCAAAAACATGACTAAGATCACCCTAATTCCATGGATTTTAGATGCTTTATATCGTAGATTTTCTCAGATAGGACGCAAACGTTTGCACTATATTGCTGAATCATTTTTATGAGAATTTATTTCTTTTAAATTTGCTTTTCTATCAAGAAGATTAGATATATACTTGTAGGGAGTAATTTCAATAAAAACACATAATATCCCATGAATTCTATCAAAAATGTAATCCTAATATTGTTGTGCTGTAGCGTGGCCGCCTGTTCGGCAAAGAAAAGCACAAATGAAAATTCAACTACTGCGGAAGTGAAAACTGAGAAAAAAATCCATTTAGTCAGAAATGATGCAGAAAAACGTGTGGATGTAATGGTAAATGGAGAGTTGTTCACTGCCTACATCTATCCGAACACTATCAAAAAACCAGTTTTGTATCCTATTAAAACATCGAAAGGAACCAAAATAACACGTGGATTTCCATTGGAGCCAATGCCTGGAGAAAGAGTCGATCATCCTCATCATGTAGGTCTTTGGTTTAATTATGGCGATGTGAACGGATTGGATTTTTGGAACAATTCTGATTCCATCAAAGTGGAAAAAAGAGCCCATTATGGTACTATTAAACACAAATCAATTGAAAGTACAGAAGATGGAGACGACAAAGCGACTTTAAAAGTTGTAATGGATTGGAACACTCCTGATGGCGTTACTCTGCTCGAAGAACATACCACATTTGTATTCAGAGCTAATGGTGACGAGCGATCAATTGATCGATTTACAACGTTAAAAGCAAAAGACGAAAAAGTTAGCTTTAAGGACAACAAAGAAGGTATGATTGCGATTAGAGTAACTCGTGCCTTGGAGCATCCTTCGAAAAAGCCTGAAATTTTCACTGATGCTAGCGGACAAGCCACCAGTGTTCCAACATTGAATAATGAAGGAGTAAATGGATTGTACTATAATAGCGGAGGAGTTGAAGGAGGCGATGTTTGGGGAAAGCGTGCTGATTGGGTAAACCTGACTTCCACTATTGGAAATGAAGATATTTCATTGGTAATTATGGATCACCCATCTAACGTTGGCTACCCTACCTACTGGCATGCCAGAACCTATGGCTTATTTGCAGCCAATCCTTTGGGACAAAAAGTATTTAGCGATGGAAAAGAAGAATTGAATTTTGAATTGGCACCAAATGCTTCTACTACCTTCAAGCATCGGATATTGTTAGTTTCAGGTTCTAAATTAAATAAAGACATTTTAGATAATAAATTCAAAGACTTCTCTAAGGAATAAGTCCGTTTAACTGTAACAAAAAGCCCTCAAAATCCATGGATTTTGAGGGCTTTTTGTTTGCTATTTAATCTATGACCGTGGGGTTATATAAGTTGGCCTGATTATAAAATCAAAACAATCGATTGAAAGCCTTTACCCAAGCCTCTTTCATGAGGTAACCTCCAGCCATAGATGGGTGGACTCCATCAGGACACCAATATGATACTGGTGCTACATTGAGGGCATCATCAAATACCTTCTGAAAAGGAACATATTCTGCTTTATAATCTTTGGCAATGGCAGCTGCATATTTTTGATATTCAGGAAAATCAGGATACCATTTCTCATTAATTGCCTTACCGCCTTTAATAGCAAATGGCTCACCAATTATCAATTTTACATTTGGCAAGGCCTTCAGTGTTCTATCTAATAACTTTCTAAAATCAGCATCATATACCTGAGCAGTACCTTTATAATCTTTAAGCGAATGCCAAAAATCATTTACCCCGATCAAGATGCTGAGTACGTCAGGTTTTAGGCTCAAACAATCTTCATCCCAACGATCTGCTAATTGAAACACTTTATTTCCACTAATTCCTCTATTATAAAATTGCAAGTTAGCCTTCGGTTGAGACCCCAACATGTTGGTGACTATTTGAAAGGCATACCCCCTACCCAATCCTGCGGTATCGTTGATCCCCAATTTAGACTTATCTCTCCCGGCATCAGTGATCGAATCTCCTTGCAAGAGAATGGTAAGATCTTCAGGTATTTTTTTTCCCTTGACAACGTTGGTGGCATTAGCCAAAAATGGTGTGGATGCAACCGCAGCCAATCCTGCACCTCCTATCTTCAAAAAATCTCGTCTGTTTTTCATGGGTTAATATTTTAACAGTTAATAATCAAAGCTTTAAAATGCACATTTTTTCTCATCTCTAAAAGTCTATTTATGCTTTATGTTAAAAACAATCCTCGACAAATTGGTTACTAATATCTATTAGTATTTCACTAAATTTTGAATTGCATCTCATAAAAGAAATTCGAGGTATAAACAATTCAGTATTGATTTAATAAAAATATTACGCACCTCTTTTCGTCACTTCTTAATCTTTCAGATTATCTAAAGAAGCAATGGCAATTAAGCAAAAAAGCTGCTTAATATAAGCAGCTTTTTAGATGATATTTAATATCTACTGTTGGAACTATTGGCCGTTCAATGCTTTTATTTTAGCTTCTAAAGCATCTGCCTTGTCTGTCATTTTCAATCGGATATAAACCCCTTGCAGTGTCTCCAATAATTGAACATCTTCATCTGGTTTTATTTTTGCAGCTTGTTCAAAATAAGGTAAAGATTCTTTGAAGTGCTCGGAAGCTTTATCCACATACTCCTGTTCTTTCTTTCTGAATTCATTCAAAGGCAAATTGTTTAACTCGCTGAGTATATCCCTAGCTTTACCATAGTAAACAACTCCAAGATTATAATTAGCTTCATAATATTCTGGATTTAATTCTACAGCTTTTCCGTAATTTTCGATGGCACCATCGCGATCTCCTTGTTGGTCATATAAATAACCCAAGAAGTAGTAATACAAGAAATTAGTAGGCTCTTTGCTAATAGCTGCTTCCAACTCAGACTTAGCCCTATCTACTTCTTCCATTAAAATAAGTGTGGTGATTTTTTCCTGTACCAATTCATTGTTTTCAGGAAATTTCTCAATCGCAAGATCTACATACTTAAGAACACTTTCCATATCCTTTTTCTCCGTTCGGTATATAAAAATGATGGTCTTATAAGTATCTAAGTTAGCATCACCATTCTCTACCAAAGTTTCAAAGCAAGACAATGCTTCATCTGGCATTTCTGCCTGCTGGGCAGAAACTCCTCCGTAAAGCAATGCCGTAGTATCACCTGGCTGCACAATTAGAGCCGTTATAAATTGCTGATAGGCATCTTTAAAATTATTCTCATTGTAAGCTTCAGCACCTTTATTTATTACGTTACCGTACAATTGGTTGATATCCTGATTAGCAAAAATAACAAAGGAAGAAGTCTCCTTGTCCATCTCTAACACTTTATTATAGGATTCAATAGCTGTTTTTAGTGCTTCTTCGCCACCGAGATTTTTAAATTCCGTACTGTCGTCCAGATACAACGACTTATATATCTTACCCCTTGTATACCAGTTTTTAGATGAACTTGTCACTTTACCTTTGTTGTCAACTTTAAATGCCTCATCAATTTCAGCTTTAGCAATATCAAGCTTACCCTGTTGTAATGCTATTTCAGCTTTTGAGGTCTTTCCTTTCGGTACATATTGGCCATAGGTAATTGTTGTTACACCCACGAACAACACAGCAAATACTAACTGTTTCATTTTATAATAATTGTGTTAAAAATTCTGTTTCTACTAAATTGATATTAAATATAATAAAAATGAGGAAATGCCTTTAAAACTTATTCTTCATTTTGTTCAGTTGTTTCATCTGATTCATTTTCTTCTTGCAAATCGTCTGCCAATTTCGTAATCGCTTCCACAGAAGATATTTCATCCGTTTCATTAAGTCGTATCAGCTTTACGCCTTGAGTGGCTCGACCCATCACACGAAGGTCTTTAATTTCCATGCGGATGGTAATACCAGACTTGTTGATGATCATCAAGTCATCTGAATCTGTGACTTCTTTAATTGCTACTAAATGGCCTGTTTTTTCCGTAATGTTTAGAGTCTTAACACCCTTTCCTCCTCGCTTGGTAATTCGATATTCAGAAACACTGGAACGCTTGCCGTATCCCTTTTGAGATACTACCAACAGATCAGCCTCCTCCCGTTCTATACATACCATCCCAATCACCTTGTCATCTGTCTTATGATCAAGATAGATTCCTCGTACTCCAGCCGCAACCCTACCCATAGTACGAACTTGAGATTCATGGAAATGAATAGCTCTTCCAGATTGAACGGCAATTACTATATGATTATTGCCATTAGTCAATTTGACATCCAATAGTCTATCTCCTTCATTGATGGTAATAGCATTGATTCCGTTTTGCCGTGGTCTGGAATATGCTTCAAGTGACGTTTTCTTAATGGTACCTTTTTCAGTACACATTACAATAAAGTTGTTGTTGATATAATCCTGATCTTGAAGACTTTTTACGTTTATCACAGCTCTTACAGTATCTCCAGCTTCAATGCTAATCAAGTTTTGCAGAGCACGTCCTTTAGCAGTTTTGCTACCTTCCGGTACTTCATATACTTTTTTCCAATAGACCTTACCAAAATTAGTAAATATCAACAGTGGATTGTGTGCAGTAGCAACAAACAAATGCTCTGTAAAATCATCATCTTTGGAACCGGCACCTTTACTGCCAACCCCTCCTCTACCCTGTGTTCTATAGTCGATCAATGGGGTTCTTTTGATATAACCTTGATGAGACACTGTAATAACCATCTCATCATCGGGAATGATATCTTCAATATTTATATCATCAGCACTGTGCACGATTTCCGTACGTCGCTCATCCCCGTATCTTTCCTTGATCAAGTTCAACTCATCCTTGATAATCTCCATTCTGAGTTCCTCTTTTTCAAGGATTTCTGTCAATTCTTTGATCAGTTCCTGTATTTCCTGGTATTCCTTTTCAATTTTTTCTCTTTCCAGACCAGTAAGACGCTGCAACCGCATTTCCAAAATGGCCTTGGCTTGTATTTCACTAAGCTCGAATTTAACGATTAGTCCTTCTTTAGCTTCTTCTGGATCTTTGGAATGTCTAATTAATGAAATGACTTCATCCAAGTTGTCCAGAGCTATAAGATATCCTTCTAATATGTGTGCTCTCTTTTCCGCTTCATCCAACTCAAACTGTGTCCTTCGAATTACCACCTCATGACGATGATCTACAAAGTGTTTGATCATGTCTTTGAGGTTGAGTGTATGTGGGCGTCCTTTTACAAGTGCCACGTTATTCACCCCAAAGGAAGATTGCAGTTGTGTATATTTAAATAGATTGTTTAGAACAATGTTGGGAATAGCATCCTTTTTTAGATCATAAACGATGCGTAATCCCTCACGATCTGACTCATCTCTGATATCTGAAATTCCCTCTATTTTCTTATCATTGATCAGCGCGGCCGTTTTTTCAATCATCGAGGCTTTATTGACCATATATGGGATTTCAGAAACAATTATTTGCTCCTTTCCGGTTTTGGTCTGATCAAAATGTGCCTTAGCACGCATCACTACCCTACCCCGACCAGTTTCAAAGGCGTTAATAACCCCCTGATATCCATAGATTATTCCTCCAGTAGGAAAGTCAGGAGCAGTAATGAGCTTCATTAACTCTTTGATATCGATATCATTATCATCAATATATGCATTAATTCCATTAACCACCTCTGTTAGGTTGTGAGGCGGCATGTTAGTTGCCATACCAACAGCAATCCCTGAGGCTCCATTGAGCAAAAGATTTGGCAACGCTGCCGGTAATACCGTTGGCTCTTTTAAAGAATCATCAAAGTTTGGTTGGAAGTCTACTGTATTTTTGTTGATATCGTTGAGCAGTTCTTCCGAGATTCTCTTAAGTCGTGCCTCGGTATATCTCATAGCTGCGGGTGAGTCACCATCTATTGAACCAAAGTTTCCCTGACCATCTACCAAAGGATATCTTAATGACCACTCTTGTGCCATCCTAACCATGGTATCATATACAGATGAATCACCATGAGGGTGGTACTTTCCCAAAACTTCCCCAACAATCCTAGCAGATTTTTTGTATGACCTATTGTAGCTTACGCCTAGCTCTAACATGCCAAATAAAACCCTTCGGTGCACTGGTTTCAAACCATCACGTACATCTGGCAAGGCTCTTGAAATGATCACAGACATCGAATAATCGATATATGCACCTCTCATTTCATCTTCAATATTTATAGGGATAATATTCTCTCTTGATCCTTCTAACATATACTTGATTTCAACACTTAAAAATTCCGCGCAATTTAATCAAAATTAATGATAGTGTGTTGATTAGAATCAAATTTCAAGCTAGAAACTATTCTCTAAAAAAGGATGGGTTCATAAGTGATTAGCAATCAATTAATTCACTTATTCTTACTCTGCTTTTTCCGCTCAATTAGTGGCTGCAACTCCCCTATTTTTGGGTTTTGTCTTTTAAAAAAGGACTGCCCTCTAAATTCCTGACCACCATGTACATGTTTTAGCTGAGTGCGGCATGACTTTACAGGACACCTCCTAATTTCAGGCAGTTTCATCCGGACTCCAAAATTCATATAAAATGCAGTTTGGTTGTGTTGAATATTTGAGGATATTGCTGCACTGATCATGTCATCTTGTACCGTGGAAATTGAATAGTTTTTGAAATCGACAGAAGGTCTCACGAAAAACCAGAAATACTCTGAAAATTCAAACTCTAATGGGAATCCCAAGTTGAAATACATGCCGTTTTGTAGGGCACTTTTATCGTACTGACTCCCGTATTTTACTTTCCCAAATTGCATATCCACATAGTAATCCCATCCCATTAAATGATAAACCTTACCTCCAGCTGTAAAGAAATACCTTAACATAGATGTGGAATTAAAATTGGGCACATAGGAATAAGTTCCTTGTTCCAGAGGTTTTAGTTCTTTGATGCTGTGCATTTCATACATGATGCCTGCTCCAATTCTAAACCGCTCTATATCAAATTGCAAAGTAATATTTATCGGGATGTTGAAGCCACTACCTTTGTAGCCATTTATTGTACTGTCTGCATGTAAAATAGTATATTCTGAATTTGGGCCTATTTCTACCTTACCCATTACTGATTCAGGAGCATTCAGCCAGTCAGTTACTCCTTCATACTCAATAGAATCGTTTGTAGTTGTATAATTTTGCAGTAAAATTAACTTTTCCGACGTTTCCAGCACATCATTATTTAACTCGTGATTGTAAAACGTCCTTCCGTATCCTAATGAGGTATTCAGCGAAAATTTATTAAGAAAAGCTCGGAATGGACTGGCTTTTTTAATTTTTTCACCATCCCATCCCTGATAAGAATGTTGATATGGATTAAATCCTTGACCAAATGCCAAGTTGGCACAGGAGATTAAAACCATAAACATGAAAAATAAATAAAACTGCCGTCCTTGCATCAACTATGCTTCATTTGATAATTGCTCAAAATTAGGAAGGATTGTGGGATTTTAGAATATCAAAAATTCAAAATAAAGTACAATGCATCCATGTATATTGGTTTAATACCGTTTTTGTAGTTTTATTGTTGAATCCAGACAAAAAATAGAGAAATTAGGGAAAGTATTTAGGTGCTCATCATCCTTGACCTTTACAAACCTATCAAATACCATAAAACAAAAAAGGATCTGATGTGAGCCCATCAGATCCTTTTTGCAAAAAAATTGTTTCCTTTATTGCAATGCAGCAACATACCCCTCAAATTTTGCTTTCATATCTGCATCAGAGGCAATAGCAGATTTTGTAGCTTTATACTGTGATGCTCCCATGGCATTTGCAGCCAAAAGTTTTACCACATCGGTTGCAGCTTTTTTCTTCTTTTCAATTTGCTTGTTTACAAGATCGTAAAATTGCTTTTCCCACGCTTCTCCTCCTGAACCTTTTGTTTTTTGCAATTCTTGAAATCTCTGTCCTGTCATTCCTTCCTGCTTTTCAATCATAGAATTTACCATGGGGCTGATTCCGTCAGTGATGCTATTTTTCGCCAATTCAATTATGGCATAATTTTTAATATCAACATCTGTAACATCCTGAGCATTGACACTAGTAAATCCAATAGTTAACAATAATCCTAAAGCCAACAAGCCGTTTGTAATTTTTCTCATATTCCCTTTCGTTTACCTTTTTAAAGTGATTGTAAAATTTTATTAAGCCGCAATATAATAAAAAACAGTTATTTTAAATTTCGAATGAGTTAAAGTATCCAATTAAAGCCTCAAAAATCTATGAAACAATCAAATTGGCATTTCTAACGCTTTTACTTGTAAGAAATAATTTATAAATCTTTTGGCTACCTTTGCGGGAATTTTGATTGAAAAATAGCATGAGTATAGTTGAGGAGATTCATAAAAGAAAGACGTTTGGTATTATTAGCCACCCTGATGCAGGAAAAACTACGCTAACGGAAAAATTATTGCTTTTTGGCGGAGCGATAAAATCTGCCGGTGCCGTCAAATCAAACAAAATCTCCCAGCATGCCGCCTCCGATTTCATGGAAATAGAAAAGCAAAGGGGGATTTCCGTTTCTACTTCGGTGATGGGGTTTGACTATAAAGGCATGAAAATTAACCTTTTGGATACGCCAGGTCACCGTGATTTTGCCGAGGATACTTATCGCACATTAACTGCCGTAGACAGCGTTGTGATGATCATTGATTGTGTAAAAGGCGTAGAAATCCAGACAGAAAAACTCATGGAAGTCTGTCGTATGCGTAGCACTCCGGTCATTTCCTTTATCAATAAGCTGGATCGCGAAGGACGCGACCCATACGAACTACTTGACGAAATTGAAGAAAAGTTATCGATCAAGGTCAGGCCATTGAGTTGGCCGATTGGGATGGGAAAAAGCTTTAAGGGAGTTTATAGCCTTTACAACAAAAAGCTAATTTTATTTACCCCGAGCAAAACCAAAATAAACACGGATGATTTCGTAGAAATTGATGATATCCAATCTTCTTCTTTGGATGAGTATATTGGAGAAAAAGATGCCAACCAACTCCGTGATGATGTAGAACTAGTTGAGGGCATATATCCATCATTTGATGTAAACGAATACCTGGCTGGAAATCTGGCCCCTGTGTTTTTTGGCAGTGCGGTAAACAATTTTGGTGTCCAAGAATTGCTGGACTGTTTTATCGATATTGCTCCTGTCCCAAGACCGAGGCATACAGCTCTCCGCGAAATCTTGCCTGAAGAGGATAAATTCAGCGGGTTTATTTTTAAAATCCATGCCAATATTGACCCAAAACACAGAAACAGAATTGCTTTTTTGCGAGTCTGTTCCGGTAGGTTTGAAAGAAAGAAAAACTACTTCCATGTCCGGCACGAAAAGAACTATCGTTTTTCTAATGCTACCGCATTTATGGCCCAAAGTAAAGAAACCATCGATGAAGCCTTCCCAGGAGATATCGTAGGACTTTATGATACAGGAAATCTCAAAATTGGTGATACACTCACGGAAGGAGAAGCAGGTAATTATAAAGGAATCCCAAGCTTTTCACCTGAAATATTTAAAGAGGTAGAAAATCTTGATGCAATGAAAAGCAAGCAACTGGACAAAGGGTTGCGGCAATTGATGGACGAAGGGGTAGCTCAACTATTTACTTTTGAAATGGGCGCCCGAAAAGTGGTCGGCACAGTTGGGCAGCTTCAATTTGAAGTAATCCAACACAGATTGAAACACGAATATGGTGCTACTTGTCGGTTTAGACAGATGAATTTATTTAAGGCCTGTTGGTTTGCCAGCGATTCGAAGAAAAAACTGGATGAATTTATCAAATCAAAATATCGGCATATTGCAAGAGACAAGGATGGAAAGGTGGTTTTTATGGCTGAAACAAAACAATGGCTGATGATGGTTCAGGAGAATTTCCCAGAGATTGAATTTCACTTCACCTCAGAGTTTTAATTCATGGAAAAAGGACCCTTTTCCAGTGTTTTTTTATCACAAGTGGAAAAGGGTCTTTTGATGCAGTTAGTTTGCCAAAGTTATTTTAAATGGGATCTTCAATTTTTCCCAACGTAGATATGCCGTAGCTCCACTTTCAGAAAGCTCGTCAAATCCATACTCCAACCACTCCTTATTCTCAGCTTTTTCAGTTGCGACTTCTACCGTTAGCACATCCTGACTTGCATCATAAGCATAACTTCCCCATGAATCGTTCACCTTATTAAACATGATTTTGAACTTTCCTTCTGAAGGTATCATGTGAATGCTATACTTACCCTCAGCAATTTTCTTTCCTTCAATCATCACATCGTGGTTAAATGAAATGGTGGTATTTTCATTCGCACCTGCACGCCAAGGATACGGCTTATTTTTTGAGTACTTGTTCCCTTCATGCATACCATAAGGAACGAGCTCACCCCATATTTTTCTACCCTTCACTGCTGGTCGGTGATAATCAATCTCAATATCCGTATCTACTCCTATTCGCTGCGAAACAGAAGCCTGAGGGCTTTTTTGTGGCTTTGCATTCTGAGCTAAAGTCACTTGTGCAAAGGTCATTAAAACTATGGCCGCGAGACCATAAAACACTGTCAATTTCATACTTCTCATCTTTTAAAATTTAATTTATCGTTATGGTTAAATAATTTAATTGCAAGAAAAACAATTACCTGCACATTTGACGGAAAATTAACGCTTCATTTCCGATGCCGGGTATCTTGTTCAAGACATTCTATACAATCATTTTTCTACAACATTTTTAATCCTCTCACTTTCTTAAATCCAAATTGGACTATATTTGCAAATTATATATTTGAGCAGAAAAAATACATTGCAGGATCATAATATTTTTACACTTCCAAATGGGATCAGGATCGTTCACAAGCAGGTTCTAAATTCCAAGATTGCACATTGCGGATTTATTCTGGATATAGGTAGCAGAGATGAAAGTCCTGAGCAGCAAGGCCTCGCGCATTTTTGGGAGCATATGGCTTTTAAAGGCACTAAAAAACGTCGATCCTTTCAGATCATCAGCAAACTCGATTCGCTTGGAGGCGAACTAAATGCCTACACATCCAAAGAGCATATTTGTTTTTATGCATCAGTACTTCATGATCATGTTGACAAAGCATTTGACCTATTGACGGATATCACTTTTAACAGTACTTTCCCAGAAATACAGATCGAAAAAGAAAGAAATGTAATTCTAGAGGAAATGGCCATTTATCAGGATGCTCCAGAAGATGCTATTCAGGATGATTTTGATGAGTTGATATTCTCCAATCATCAGTTGGGTAATAATATCCTTGGAACCAAGAAATCAGTTCGATCATTCCAACAGAAAGATTTTATTGAGTTTATAAAACAAAATCTAGATACGGAAAGATTAATATTCTCATCGGTAAGCAGCTTACCTTTTTCGAAGATCATTCGACTGGCTAATAAATACCTTAAAGATATACCTGCCTGTTCTAGTCAAAGATCTAGGATTAAATTTGATAATTATCTAGCGAAAACGAGGGTTGAAAAAAAGAATATCCAACAGGCCCAATGTGGTATTGGCACCGTGGCCTACCACAATAAAAACACCAAACGCCTACCTTTTTCCTTGCTCATCAATACACTAGGTGGACCGGCGATGAATTCCAAATTAAATTTATCTCTACGCGAAAAATATGGCCTGGTATATTCTATAGATGCAAATTATGCTTCGTTTCACGATGTAGGGCAAATGAGCATTTTCTTTGGCACAGAAAAGAAACAGCTTTATAAAGGAGTAGATTTGGTAATCAAAGAACTACGAAAATTGACCAAACAACCATTGGGAATAGGACAGCTCCACAAAGCTAAAGAGCAGTTTATTGGCCAAATGGCTATGGGCGAGGAAAACAATATCAGCATTATGCTCATGATGGGAAAGAGCCTACTAATCCATAATGAGATTGAGACGTTTGAAGGAGTCGTCAAAAAAATAAGATCAGTTAATTCAGAAATGTTATTTGAAATAGCCAACGAAATATTTGACGAAAGCAAATTGAGTTTTTTATATTTCGTCCCTAAATATTAATCAGCCATGTCAATCACAAGTGAAGATATCAACGCATATTTGGAGCAGCACACCTCTGAGCCTAATGCTGTGCTGAACGAAATAGAGCGTGAAACCCATCTAAAATCCATGTATCCAAGAATGCTTTCTGGAAAAATCCAAGGAAGGTTTTTATCCATGGTTTCAAGAATGATTTGTCCCAAACAAATTCTGGAAATTGGAACCTTTACGGGGTATTCTGCAATTTGTCTTGCAGAGGGACTTTCCAACGAGGGGCATCTTCATTCTATAGAAATCAATGAGGAACTAAAAGAAATGCATGATAGGTTCTTTGAAGCTGCGGGAATAACTCAGAAAACTACTGTGCACTATGGAAAAGCCATGGATATTTTACCCTTTTCTGACATCAAATTTGATCTGATCTTCATAGATGCCGACAAGATCAACTACTGCAATTATTTTGATGTCTGTATTGATTTGCTACAGAATGGAGGATTTATTCTCGTGGACAATGTACTCTGGAGTGGCAAGGTTCTGTCAGAGAATTCCAGTAAAAAGGATAAGGATACTGATGCTCTCAAAAATTTTAATGACAAGATCCAAAAAGATTCGCGAGTGGAAAACGTTATGATCCCTCTTAGGGATGGTATGACCTTAATACAAAAGATATGTTAAAATACTTTTTTTCCTTTTGTATCATTTCGCTTCCTTTTATTGCACCGGCTAGTCCAAAAGTCCCGTCGCACATCGATTTTGCTGGTATCAGACTTAGTATTTCAGAAGGTGCGAGAAAACAAATCCAAGCCGATGTAGATGCCCTACACAGAAGCCAAACCTATTTCAAAAGAAAACTTGAGATAGTAGATTTATATTTTCCAATTATTGAACGTGTATTCAGAGAGGAGAATCTACCGGATGATTTTAAATACTTAGCCATTCAAGAAAGCGCACTGATTCCAGATGCTGTCTCGTCTTCTAACGCTGTTGGGTTTTGGCAATTCAAAGCTGCGACAGCAATTGAGGTAGGCCTCACGGTAAACAAACAAGTAGATGAGCGTATGCACATTACTGCCGCCAGTCATGGTGCCGCAAGGTATCTAAAAAAGAACAATTTTTATTTCAAAAACTGGATCTATGCGTTATTGGCTTACAACACTGGACCCGGTGGGGCTAATAGGCATGTTGAAAAGAAACATTTTGGCAAAAATAAAATGGAAATTACTAAGCACACACATTGGTACGTGAAGAAATTTCTGGCATATAAAATTGCCTTTGAGAACGAAATCCATAAAAACAACCATCCAGCACTACAACTTTACGAATATGAAAATATTCAAAGCACCTCTTTAAGAGAAATTGCAAATCAGTTTCATGTTGATCCACAAACTATTGTCGATTATAACAAGTGGGTGCGTAAGGGAAAAATACCTGCCGACAAAACTTATCTCGTTATTATACCCATCTCCCCCGAACAACTAGTAGCTCAAAACAGGTCAGAAGGTAAAAATACTCCAAACCCAACAGATCGAATATCAAGTACAGCAACCACTCATAGTACCTATAAATCCATATCTGCTTTTGATTTTGATGAAAATCAAGATTATCCCAAAATCGATAAAAGAAATGGGACACGCGTCAACATCAATGGTATTCCGGGGTTTATTGCTCCTCATTCAGACAATTTGAATTTTGTAACCGCCAAATATGGTGTATCCATCAGTAAATTCCTGAAATATAATGACATGATTGACTCAGAGACTATTCGAAAGGGTAGCATTTATTATTTAAAACGTAAAAAATCAAAAGCAAAAACTCATTACCATGTCGTTCAGCCTGGAGAAACTGCATGGTCCATCTCTCAAAAATACGGTGTCAAAATAAAAAAATTGCTAATTAAAAACCGGATGCGGGAAGAAAAAGATCTTGATCCCGGAATGGTGTTGTGGCTTAGATTTATTAGACCTGCAGATGTTCCTGTTACATATAAAACGCCTAAAGCATCGAATGTAGTTGTAAAAAGCATTCCGAATACAGTTGACTACCCACTGCAAAATAGCGGTAAATCAACTAAAACATTTTTTTCGGGGAATAAAACTAGCCACTCAAATGAAGATAGTGAATACCTTTTTGAAGAAAAAAATGATCTCCCAGGGTCAATTAATGATAATGATTCTCAGCGGTCTACTCATGTAAGCCATGAATCCAAAAATAGCAGCATTCAAAAAGAGACCTTAAATCAAAAAACAATTGTCAAAAAAAGTGAATTATATCACATTGTAAAATCGAATGAAACTTTATTTAGTATATCGAGAGCTTATGGAGTTTCTGTTGAGGATATCAGGCAATGGAACGGGCTCAACAATTCTAATATTTTGCATATCGGTCAAAAAATTGTCATCAATAATCCCACTGACCAAAATGTGGTATATAAAAAGCCTACAAGCAAATCTAGCCCCATGTACTATACAGTAAAGTCAGAAGATACACTCTATGGAATAGCCCGAATTCACGAAATTTCAGTAAAGCAATTAATGAAAATAAATAAGAAGGAAGACTTTAATATCAAGGAAGGAGAAGTACTAAAAGTTAGAATAGCAGAATAAAATTTTCTTTGCGAGGCATAAAAAAACAACACTCTAGCATAGAATTGAATTAAACATTACTCCACAGAAAAATTATGCCCCTACACTTAGTATTTATTTATATATTTGCTTTAAATAATGCAAGATTTAATTCAATTTGTAATACAAACTGAATTACGCATTCTTTAGCTGGAAATACTGTATTAGGATTTAAGAAGAATATAATGGTTGACAACAAAATTGATATGGTAATGCTCGTTGATGACAACGATACGGATAATTTCATCAGCAGACGCATCATAGAAATTACGAATTTCGCCAAAAGTGTAGAGATTAAAAATTCCGGCAAAAGTGCTTTAGAATATCTGGAAACGAATAAAGAAAATCCTGATTTGCTTCCTGACTATATATTTTTGGATATTAATATGCCAATTGTTGACGGGTTTGTTTTTCTTTATGAATTTGAAAAATTCAATACATATCTCCGAAATAAATGTAAAATTATCATTCTTTCCAGCTCTGATAATAAGCGAGACATCGACAAAATCGTTAACAACGACAATGTTGTCAAATTTATAACCAAACCGCTTACAGAGAACGCATTGGAAGAAATTAAAGGATTAGGTTAGAGTAGTAATATTCTCTTTGCAGTTCAGGCTCAATAAACAAATCCCATTTAAGTAAAAATATCCCCTCACCTCGAACTTTGGTTCAAAGTAACTTGTGATTTTCTTACACTATCTTCGAAATCAATTCTGTGATTGATGGAACTCTTCTAAAAAGGATTGACAATTTTGATAAGGAATGGTCTTGAAAAGTTTTCTATATGTGAATTTTGCCCTTAAAAATGCTTCGTCGATTGACGAACTTCCGTTCAAATATTTAATGAAAAAGTTTGCAAACTTTCCAAATTCATTTTTTTCAATTTCAAAATGATATTTTCCGCTTTTCATAATTTCAAAATTTTATTTCGGATACATTACAGAATTTATTTTTTGATATTTAATAGGGAAACCACAAACGCCTATTTGATTAATACAATTATATATAAATATAATCATGTAAAGGTAACCCAATAATTAAAATAAAAAATAAACCTTCCAATTTGTATCAAATAAATTCATGGATTTTAGGACATTCTTATGTAGAAAATGATGTGATAAACAAGCAAACCCGTATAAATGGAAATAACGCCCATTTTTAAAAAGCCCTAAATCTGTCTAAATGGAATAAGTGGAAAAGCCTCTCCTTTTTTAAAAACTCCCTGACCTCCGGGTAATTCTAGAAATGCATCACTAGATAATAAGTTGGCATGATCTCCGGAGCCCCTTCCAATTTTGGGGGTAGCCACAATCCTGCCATAGGCATCAACTTTCACCTCCACTTGTAGAAAATACGTAAAGTCTGTTTTAATACTAAAATCAGTTGCCAACACAGCTCTCAATGGTGAAGCGTCCTGGATTCCAAGACACTTATTAAGCCACGGGATCATATATTTATGAAAACACAAAAAAGTCGATACTGGGTTTCCCGGAAAGGCAAACACCACCTTCCTTCCTTCCTTCCTTCCAAACCAAAATGGTTTTCCCGGTTTTTGTTTTATAGTATGAAATAACTTCTCTACTCCCAATACATCTAATACTTTTGGCACGAAATCAAATTTTCCTTTTGACACCCCACCACTTAGCATTATAACATCATGTGAATCCAATATCTTTTTCAATTCTTTCTGAAGTAATTCCTTTTGATCATACAAATGGAAAAGATTCGCTTGAATTCCCATTTTTTGCATTTCCGCGGCCAGTGAATGCACATTCGAACGTCTAATTTGATGGGGCAGTGGAGTCGCTCCTATATCGACCAACTCGTTTCCCGTAGAAACAATTGCAACCGATGGGTTTTTCGTTACCCATATTTCCGACAAGCCGACAGAAGCACCAACTGCGATTTCCGGTGTACCAATCAAAACTCCTTCCTTTACCAGTACATCCCCCTTTCTCTTGTCTGCCCCTTTAGGATGAATGTTTTTCCCATGCTCTATTTTATTAATCAAAATAGTTGCTTCCTGTTTCTTATAATCCATTTTCACATCTTCGTAGCGAATGACCATATCGGTTCCTGATGGGGCAACTGCCCCAGTCATCACCTCGAGGCAATAACCATGACCGGCCAGGTTCATCTGAGGAGAGCCCGCGGCTTGTATTCCATGGATTTTGAAGCACTTTATCCCCTTTTCAAAGTCCTTTGATTTAATGGCTATACCATCCATCATCACACGATTGAATGGCGGGAAATCAGCATCTGCAATGATGGGTTGCCGCAGCACTTTGCCAAGTGCCTGATCCAAAGGCACCTTAGTCTTGGGAAAATTTAAGACAGAATTTTGTATTATTTTTACAGCTTCATTTACTTCAATCATAACGCAATTGGATTATGAACCAAAATAAGGCATTTATCCATGCATTAAAAATAATAAGAATGGGAGAATTCAGTCATTTAGATGCTTCGGGCAAAGCCACCATGGTAGATGTGGGTCACAAATCTGTTACCAAAAGAATTGCCAGTGCTCAAGCTGTAGTAAGCCTACCCGAAGTAGTGATGCAGCATTTTGATGGAAAAGACGTCGCCACAAAAAAAGGTGGCGTTTTCCAAACTGCAATTCTTGCCGGAATTATGGGGGCAAAGAAAACAAGCGATCTCATTCCGTTGTGCCACCCACTTGCCTTGGACAATTGCAAAGTGGATATTTCAATAACTGAAAACAATCAATTGATCATTATCACTGAGGCCAGCATCACTTCAAAAACAGGCGTGGAAATGGAAGCACTAACTGCAGCATCCATTGCCGCTCTTACTATTTACGACATGTGTAAGGGGATGTCTCATGACATCATTATCAAAGAAATTAAACTACTTTCAAAAACAGGAGGCAAAAGTGAATTCAACAGATAAACACAAAAAACACGGCAAAACCGTCAAGACCAACTTTGGCAACTTCGGCAGAATAGAAATTGCCATCATGGGCACCCCCTGTGGGGAAATAAAAAAATTAGCGCACCAGCTGATCCAAAACCTCAATGGATTTAGGATAGCTTATATCGATGCTGACCACAAAACCGAGGAAGAAGATGTGCCAGGACACATTAGCTCTGGAGCCCATCTCGTCTATACTGATAAAATAAAATTCAACCGCATAGATTTCGTAGGCGAATTTGATAAATACGCCTGTAACAAACTTTTTAATGAATACGATTTGGTATTGGTCAATGGCAATCATTTTGAAGCAGAGCAACAAATAGTCGTTGTAGATGAAAAAAAACCTCTGAACAAAAAACTGGATAAAATCAAAAATCCGATAGCTATATTAAAACAAAATGAGGAAACCGAAATTCCCGATTGTCTGATAAATCATCTTGGAAATGGGTTGGAAACTCTACCACAATTTAGCATTCAGGAAACCGATAAGGCCTCAACACTGATTCATAAGTTATTGATTAAAAACACGCCTAAAATCCATGGACTGGTACTCGCAGGTGGCAAAAGCTCAAGAATGGGTAAAGACAAAGGCTTGATCGAATACCACGGCAAATCGCAAAGGGAATATGTTTTTGAAATGCTTGAAAATATAACAGAAAAAACTTTCATGTCGTGCCGTCCCGAACAAATAGATGAATTTCATGGAAAATATGAGGTTTTACCTGACTCCTTCTCGGGCTTGGGGCCCTTTGGGGCGATCCTGAGTGCCTTTCGCGAATATCCAAACGACGCTTGGCTGGTAATCGCTTCTGACCTTCCTTTGCTCCAACAAAAGACAATTAGTGAATTAATAGAAGGCAGGAATCCCTCAAAAATAGCTACGGCCTTTTACAATGAAACAACAAAATTTCCAGATCCTTTGCTTACGATTTGGGAGCCAAAGTCATATCCTGAACTGCTTCACTTTTTATCATTGGGATATTCTTGCCCAAGAAAAGTATTGATTAATTCAAATGTAGAAATATTAACGCCTCATGATTCTTCGGTTCTTTTGAATGCCAACAGCCCTGAGGAGTATAAGCAGGTGGTTCAATTGCTAGGTGCGGAATAATAATTACCAGGCTCATTTGCGAAAATGGTTGATATAATTTCGAAAATCTCTCTTTATTCCTGAATAAAGAATACATTTTTCCTGCTGATGCGTTTTAGGTTATAAATAGGTTCATACTTTCTGGTTGTAGCAATCCTTCCTGAAGAATTATCTATTATTTCTCCCTTAAGATAGGCAATGGCTGTAGCGAGCATGGGGTCAGAATCATCACCAAAATCCTTCGCGTGAAGCATATCATCTTCTAAAAAGATATCCGGAGTCAAACCGTTTGCAAAATCTGTAACCCCATCCGCATTGGCATATTTAAGGGTAATCGGGGCAATGGCCCAATTGTGCTTTGGCGGATCATTTTCATCAAACAATAGAAACGCTCCATAAAATTTACCAAAGGTCGGTTCACCAACAATGGTCACATCCATATATGGCTCTAGTCCATTGATCACCAACTCGCTGGCTGATGCTGTACTGTGGGTAGTAAGAAAAATAACGTTGTCGAGATTTAGGTTATTTATATTTGGAGCAAATCTGGATAATAAATTAGGAGAATCCACACCTTGTACTCCCGTAAAATGATCTGTGAGGTTTTCATTGTAAGTATATCTTACTAAAACATCGCGACTATTTACCACCGAAACAGGAGCAATAGCACTAGCAAGATACTCAGCAACTTTAACTTCACCTCCGGGATTGTACCTCAAATCCATGATGAATTGTGTGATCCCCTCCTCTTTCATTTCGCCAATGGCATTACCAAGGCTTTTTAACCATTTATCATTTTCGCCGGCGATGAAATCTACAAAAACCAGGTATCCGGTTTTTTGATTATCTACAGTCATCACCTCACTGTAAATCACCGGATCTAATTCTATCTGCCCTGTAGCAATATTTATTTCCCGATTTGCATCTATGATGCCATTTCCATTGTACTCCCCAAATCCAAGAGAAAACCCCTCATTGGAAGAAAGTTTTAAATAATTGTCATTGGTAAGTCTTTCACCGTTGATTTTCAGAATGATATCACCACGCTTCAAACCTGCTTTTTCCGCCGGTGAATCGCGATAGACATATTCCACAACCGCAAATAAGTTATTGCTATTCGAAAATAAGCCATAAGAGGATGAAAAACCCATGGCAAGGATCGTCCCAGTCATTTCTTCTTTGATGGCCTCGGCATCGTCAGAAATGAAGGAGAAAATGTCATTATTATCCAACAGATTGTAAAAATACGATTCAGGATCTTCATCACCAGAAGGTTCGTCTTTTGAAATACCATCATTCCAAAAATAATAAAATGACATTTCTTCATAAATCCACTCTGGAATGCTCTCTGCATCTTTACCAATATCGGGCAAACCAGATCCACTAGGATTTATATCTTCATCCTTGGTACAAGACAAAACCAAGACTGACAGCACCACGATTTTCCAAAAATAGTCTTTCACAAAACTCAATTTATACATCTTTTTACCCAAATACATTTTTCAGACAATTTCAAACGATAATGGTTTAACCCGTAACACACATATTTGATTTTATAATACCAAGATATAATTGCAATTTGTCGCAATAAAATTAAATAAACGATTCAGACGAAAATTTAATACAACCTTACAGATGAAGACAATCCCAAATCTGGAAATTCCAAGTCAAATGAAAGCACTGGTATTGTCCAAATATAATACCAAACTTCAGGTTCAGGAAAAACAAGTTCCCATCCCAGGCAAAGGAGAAGTATTAGTCGAAATAGACAGCTCCCCGATCAATCCATCTGACCTGAGCTTTATAAAGGGCAATTACTCCACAAAAAAGGCATTACCGGTTGTGGCAGGGTTTGAAGGCAGCGGTCGTGTGGTCGCCACCGGAAGTGATTTTATGTCACGCAGATTGTTAGGAAAATCAGTGGCATGCTTTGCTCCCACTGAAGGAAATGGTACTTGGTCCGAATATATGGTCACGAAAAACAGACTTGTTATTCCACTAAAAAGCAATATGGACATAGAACAGGGTGCTATGCTTATGGTAAATCCACTTTCAGTTTTAGCCATGCTGGATATTGCAAAAAAAGGAGGTCACAAAGCCATCGCTAATACTGCCGCAGCAAGTACGCTTGGAAAAATGCTGAACAGCCTATGTCTTAATAGAAATATTCCTATCATCAATATTGTACGACGGGAAGATCAAGCGGAATTGCTTAAAAATCAAGGTGCTAAATACGTGATCAATAGCTCTTCAGACAACTATGCGGATGAAATGAAATCTATGTTTCATGAATTAAAAGTAACTTTGGCCTTCGATGCCGTGGCAGGTTCATTAACTTCTGATCTGATAGGTGCAATGCCGTCAGGTGGCGAAGTCATGGTTTATGGAGGGCTTTCTGAGCAACCTATCAGCATTCATCCCAGAAGGTTAATTTTCGAGAAGAAAAAATTGAGTGGATTTTGGGCTTCGGAGTGGATCACGCATCAGCCTATGTTGAAACTCTTGGGTATGTTCAACAAAATTCAAAAACATCTCTCCAAAAGCCATCAAATTTCCATACAAAAACGCATATCATTGGAAGAAGGTCCAGAAGGATTATTGCTGTACCAACAAAATATGTCATCAGGGAAAGTCTTAGTTAAGCCGGGAATGGGTTAAAAATCCATGAATTTCATTTCCTCCTTGCGTTCTTGCCAATATCATGAATGTCAAAAATAAGCATGCCATCTTCTGTGATCCCTTCGATACAAATTTGCAGATTGCGCGCTCGATCCGAATTAGTAAAACTGATCTTTGCCCTACCACTTTTATTCGTAATCACGTTTGGGTTCCAATAGATGGTAGTTCGGAAATCAGGGTTATCATTTTGCTGGTCTTTGGCTGGCATTTGATCTATCCCAACCTTCCGAACTATTTCCACATAATCTCTTCCATTTGCAGGAATCTCAATTTGCTCCACTCCAAACTCCGGGCCAGCGACCATATCAGCTTTCTTTTCCGAAGTTCCTTTATCTTTCTCCAATTCATCACTGTTAAAGGACTCTATATTTGGAAAAATGGTCTGCTGACTCAACATCACAAGATCCATTCTCTTTAGGGTTTCTCTATCATAGTCCTGAAAAAGCATCCGGGGCGATGATAAATTAACATCTGCGATATAACCAAGATTGAGGTAATTTCTAATATTTCTTCCATTCACTTCCCTTGCCATATTGTCTTTGTCGAGTATGGATATTGAAAAGTTTGCATTTGATAGTGGTTTACCATTTTCATCGTCAAGTTCCAGTACCATGTCAATTTTTTCGCGCTGACGAAAATCTCTTTTTGCCAGATAATACTTTACCACAGCTTCTTCTGGTTGATTCACAAATACCAGCCTTTTGCATTGTATGATTTCATGATCATCTACCAGCAATATTTGCGCTATGCCTTCAGGTAAATTCAATTTGGGAATTTCAGATTTAAATACCCCACGGGTTATCACTCCCACGCGCCGCTCATACAATATTCCATTGGACAAAACCAAAATATAAAACTTCCTTCCTTCCAGATTGGACGTCCCACGAATAATTAAATCAATAGTATTAGATTTCAAATTATTTACCATAATGGTATATCCTTCCTGCTTAATTCCCGGAAAGGCCACCCTACCAACTTCATCAGACATAATCAATGTACGATACTCTATATTGGATTTTGGGGATACAAATATGCTCCCAAGTCCATCAAAATCATTATTTATAGTTGCAAGGGAGCGGCCATTTTCATCCAAAACCCGGCCTTTCACATTCAACCCATTGCCAAACTGGTTCCGTGCTGAGATGCCAATCTGACCCGGTATGGATTCTACCAGCTTTCCTCCTTCCGGATAATAACTGAGGGAATTGATACTATCCAATTTCGCAATTTTCACAAGTTTTCCCTTATCTGATGGGTTATAGATATTGAGCTTTTCCCGATAATAAAAATCACGGCTACCTTGCTTCATCCTGTTTGTATAAGCGCGTAGAGAATACACTCCAGACGGGACTGAGTCAGAAATGGTTATCTGCCCATGACTTCTTCCATCTAGTATTTGATTGGTACTCGTCATAGCAATGGAACCGTCCGGAGCCAATAAATCCACATTCAGGGTTGTCGCTTTCCTTTCAGGAATATTGGTTGCCACATTAACCAAATAAGCCTTAAACAAAATTGATTCACCTGAAACATAAAACGGTTTATTATGATGTAAGTATAGTTTTTCACTCCTTCTCAATTCATCAAAATTCTCTAACCGCTGCTTCACCCGGACAATAAATGGGTCTGAATCCAGCTTATAATCTTCTAGAATTATTTGATTGGTGTTATTTAGGTAAATAGACCCAAATGACCTGTCTGCCTCGAAGGACTCAATAACTTTCGCTTCAATCGGCGTGCGCTTTACTATTATGTTTTCATCCCAAAACTCTTGGTTGTACCCTATATTGTCTAGGATCTCTGAATCCCTCTTGCTAAACCTCAACAAGCGCCCTCCCAATTTTTTACGCTTTGGTGGAGTGTAGTATTCGTAGTATGACAAAAAAGATTTTGTTTCCAGCTTATTGGCAAAAATACCATTGTAGTAGTAATCAAAATTCTGACCAAGCTGCATATAATCCAACACCAATTTCCCATCCTCCATGGGCTTAAAGGCAATTTCAAATGACACCTGATAGTTTTTCCAGGAGCCTAACTTTCCTTTCAGGGATATAAAGTTCAATTTATCATTGACTACCTTACCCTTAAGCTTGAGCACTTCATATGTATCAACGTCTATATACAGCGTGCCTTCCATGGCAGGAAGTGTAACTTCCTCCTTCTTATCAAATTGTACTTCGGCAACCTTGCGCCCGTTTACTGACATTATTCGATCCACCCTAAGATGATATTGATCTCGCACCTCACGGCTTATTGGCATCACCAGATCATCCGTTTTAGGTTGCACGATAGATAGCAACCGCACCATGAGCGTGAAGTTCTTATTATAAATAAAAGAATCTGCAGTAGAAATTTTCAGTGCGTACCTACCCTCTTGGATCGCCCAATCATCCACTCCATTTAAGTTGAACCGTGTATCGTAAAAAACCTCATACAGCTCAGAATATTCCTCTCCGTTTTTAGATATCTGCCGATAAAAAGCCTTGCCATATTGATCACCACCTTTATTCTTATTGATTATATCAAAAGCATTTTCAACCAACTTATAGGCATATTCATCATTTCCTTTTTCACTTATTACAAGCTCATCCATCAATAGCTCACCTGGTATTAGATTGATGACTAAAGAATCTTGATCAATCACCTCAATTTCCATGGATTCATAGCTGAGGTGTGACACTACTAGGACGATGGGCAGGCTATCTACCTTAAATGAAAACTCACCAAGCGCATTACTAGCAGTACCTTTGTATAGATCCTTGATAGCAATATTGGCAAATGGCACCGGTGCGCCCGAGTTTGTATCCATCACGCTACCCGAAATATCAAACTGTTGCGCGTGAACAGAAAGAGACATCCCCAAGAAGCAATACAACAAATAAACTTTAAAAATTACTTTCATTTCTCTTTCCAAAAAACACCATAAGCCGCATAAAAAGTACTAATAATACCGTGTAGTAAAAAATGATAATCTGTTTATCTTGTAAACAAGTCTTACTTCAAAATATCTTCAAATTGGCCGCTTAATTTTGTATTCATGTTATTGTATATTACAAAAACATTCGGATAAAAAGGCCTTAATTTCCATGAAAGTATTGATCGTAGAAGACAATTTGGAACTTTCCAAAAACATGAAGAGCTACCTTGAAAAAGAAGGAAGCATTTGCGAGACGGCCTTTACTTATAATCAGGCCATTGACAAAATTATTGGGTTTAAGTATGATGTGATCATATTGGACTTGATGTTGCCTGATGGGAATGGTCTGGATGTGGTAAAGACCTTGAAGAGTGAGTCGTCTGAGGCTGGCATTTTGATAGCTTCGGCCAAAAACTCTTTGGAAAACAAACTAGATGGATTAAACATCGGTGCAGATGATTATATAACCAAGCCATTTCACCTCTCCGAATTAAATGCACGAATCAAAGCAATCTATAGGCGCAAGAATTTCAACAACAAGAAATTTCTTGAATGCAATGAAATTCTCATAGATCCTGAAGCTTGTGAGGCCAAGGTTTCCGACACACTCTTAGATCTTACAAAAAAAGAGTATGAGTTATTGCTTTATTTTATCTCTAACCAAAATCGCGTAATTACCAAGCAGTCCATTGCCGAGCATTTGTGGGGAGATCAGGCAGATTTTTACGACTCCTTTGACTTTGTGTACCAACATATCAAAAACCTCCGAAAGAAAATTTTGCATGCTGGAGGAGGAGACTACATCAATACCATCTATGGCATGGGCTATAAATTCAACACTTCTCCTAAATGAGGTTACTGTTAAAAGCTACTTTATACTATTTGATCCTGATATTGATTGTATTTGGGATTGGTGGGGTGATGACATTTGACATTTTTCAGAAACAAGTACAAAAAGAAACAGACCGATACCTAATTTCTCGGTTGTGGAGCCTTCAAAATTCCATAGAAAACGGAGAATCCCCTTTTTCTTTTATTTCAAAAAACCTAAGCATTAAAGAAGTAGATGGCTCTACAGAAGAGACAAGGTTTCATTTCGGTGATACACTTGCAGATCATCCCGATCCACGAATCCAGAGATTAGAGCCGCACCGCAAGCTGACAGTGATACGACGAATTTCTGGCGACACCTATAAGATTGAATTATTCGATGTAATCGTAGAATCTGATGATATATTCAAAGGAGTTTTCGAATCACAAACTCAATTATTTGTGATCCTTGGCATGGTGCTTTTACTTTCAAGCTTTTTGATATCTTCATGGCTTTTCAGGCCTTTTAACGTAACTTTACAGGCCATTAAGGGTTTTAGGCTTAACGGTTCTTCTGATCTAAAATTGGGTAAAACTAAAACTAAAGAGTTCGCAGAACTAAATGACCTATTGACACAAATGTTGCACAAAAGTCAGGTGGATTACAAAACCCTCAAGGAATTTTCCGAGAATGCATCGCACGAAATGCAGACACCGTTGGCTGTAGCAAAAGGAAAGATAGAGTTGCTCATGCAATCTAAACATTTGGATGAAGAACAGTTGCTCCTGATCAATTCCTCCTACGAAGCGATTGATCACCTCTCAAAAATGGGTAGGTCGCTCGGACTACTTACAAAAATAGAAAATAGGGAATTTACAGATTTACAAAAAATAAATCTATCCGAAAAAATCACCAATGCCATTTTTGATTTCCATGAATTATTAGAGCTTAAAAAAATCAAGATTACACAAGTAATAGAGCAAAATGTGATGGTTACCTGCGATCCAGTATTGCTACAGATTCTACTTACCAATTTTTTCCAAAACGCAATAAGACATAACATTGCAAATGGAACAATACATGTCAGTCTGGCTAAAACAACTCTCGAAATATCCAACACGGGCTTGCCCTTGGCCGCTCCTGCAGAATCTATGTTTAAGCGGTTCAAAAAAGATAATCAAAGCGGTGAAACTATTGGATTGGGGCTAGCTATCGTAAAAAAAATATGCGATATCAATAAATTTGAAATCACTTATACATATCGGAATGACCAACACACTATCAAAGTAGATTTCGCAAAAAAACCTACCAACATCGGATAATAACATTTCTCATCAACATGGGAACGATAGAAAATCCTCCTTTTTTCACACATAACTAACACGAGCTAATATTATCAATTTAATTGTACTAAGTTTGCATTTTATTAACTCTAACTAATATTAATGATGCATCCTTGGCATGACATTGACCCTGGAAATAACATTCCCGAATTTGTAAACGGTATAATTGAAATCCCTAAAAACAGACGGGCAAAATACGAACTTGATAAGAAAAGTGGCTTATTGAGACTTGATCGTGTATTATACTCTTCTATGTATTATCCGGCCAATTACGGCTTTATTCCGCAAACATATTGTGATGACAAGGATCCATTGGATATCTTGGTGCTATCCCAAATCAATGTGGTACCGCTTTGTATTGTTCCTGCCAAAGTGATTGGTGTAATGCACATGCTAGATCAGGGTGAAGCCGATGACAAGATTATCGCGGTAGCAGAAAATGACATGAGCGTCATTCACTATGAGGATGTTTCGGAACTGCCCGATCACTTTTTCCGAGAAATAAAAAACTTCTTTGAGGATTATAAAAAACTAGAACACAAAACTTCTGTTGTGGAAGAATTTGGTGGAAAAGATGAGGCAATGGCGATTGTAAACAAAGGCCTGAACGATTATAAAATAAGGTTTTCAAACTAATTGGAATTGGTTAGTTTAAAGAAACCTCTTGAAAATCTAAATCATGAATAAAAATCTAAGCGTTTCTAAGAGCATTGAAATCCATGCAACTGCCGAGAAAGTATGGGATGTATTGACGAGCCCTGAAAAAATAAAAGTATACCTTTTTGGAACGGAGACAATCACAGACTGGAAAGTTGGTGACCCGATAATTTTCCAGGGAGAGTATCAGGGGCAACAGTATAAAGACAAAGGAAATGTATTGGAAGTCGTCAAAAATAAAACCCTACAATACAACTATTGGAGTGGTTTTTCCGGTCTGGAGGATGTACCTGATAATTATTCCATCATAACATATCGTATTGAAAACATAGGCGAAAACCGTGTGGGATTTTCATGGATTCAGGATGGTTTTGCCAGTGAAGAAGGGCAGCAGCATTCGGAAACCGGATTGCCAGCAATGCTAGAGCAAATAAAGAAATTGGCAGAAGAGGCTTAAAACTATCCCTCATAGTTTTGATAAACTCTACACCTTTCGTAGGTTTATTGACGAACGATTTTAACCCCACAAATTATGGTCACCTCTGCCCTTTCATGGATTTCAGCACTATTGTGCTTCTCATTTTTTCTTTCCGATACCAATGAGCATGGGTTTGTTGAGTCGAGAGTTTACCATTGGGATTCGCTGCCAATTGAGCAAGTAAAGACTGGTGAAAATAGGGCCATTCTCCATGGAAAAACAACGGTTTTTGAGGAGTTAGAAATTCACTCCACCACAATAAACCCTGGAAAAACTGCCAGTTTGAATTCCAATCAGCGTGATTTTGAGAAACTGATAATTGTCAAAGAAGGTGAAATAACTCATTCGATAGGGAAATCAAAAAAGATTCTTGGCCCCGGAAGTGTGGCTTTGATCATGCCAGGTGACAAATATAAATTGACCAATACTGAAAATACCTCCGCAACATTTTATTGCCTTTCATGGAAAACCAATGGCTTTTTGCGAAAGACAACCTCAGCCAGTTCCACAATGGTAGATTGGAATGATGTAGCATTTACTCAAACTTCCAAAGGCGGGAAACGTCAGATTCTAAACCATCCTACCACCATGTTCGATGAATTTGAAATGCATGTCACAACGCTCAATAAAGGCATGAAAAGCCATGACCAGCACACGCATATCGATGAAGAAATCATTTTGGTAATTAAAGGGGAAGTGGAAGAATTGATAGATGGAAAACCACTCAAAGCAAAAACAGGGGATCTTATCTTCTTGCAATCCAACATCCCTCATGGAATCCGAAATATTGGAGATGGCCCATGCGAATATTTTGCCTTCAAATGGATTAACAAGTAATTTCCTGCTTGTGTTGACTTTTATTTTTTTTCAAGGGTTTCCACTTTATTTTCATCCCAAGGAGATTCAGACTCGCCATAGTCTAATAACTGCTGCAATTTAAGTTTTGTATTTTTCTGATCAGGTGTTTCTTCTGAAATTGGACGTTGCTCGTCAATATCAGCCACATGATCATAAAACTGGCCATCTCGATAGAGTTTGTACTGATCAGTCAGCGCAAAACGGTTCCTTCTCTTGCTCGCAGCTCCCCACAACGGATCATAATTAATCATGGTGGCATCAGTTTGATTGGAGAAGTTCCCATGAAGCACATCGAGGAAACTAGTACCGTCGATCATTTCCCCTGAAATATCCGCACCGGCAATTTCTGCCAATGTTGGGTAAATATCACTAAAATCAATATTGCCTTCAAAGTCACCGGACTTCGCAATGTGTCCCGGCCAACTGATCATAAATGGCACATCAATCCCCCGCTGAGTAGTATATGATTTCCCTCCCTGATATGGCCCATTTACCGTTTGTGTGGTAACATTTGACCTTGTGCCATTATCAGCGGTAAATATCAAGATGGTATTTTCGGCAAGGCCGTGTTCTATAAGTTTTTGCTCAATTTTGCCCACGATCTTATCCGTATAATCAACCATATCTTTATAAAACTTAGTCGATCCTTTATACCTGTTTTTTGCGTCTGCCCATTCTGGTGAATCAGGGGTTGGCACAAATGGGTCATGAACCAGCACCATGGGATAATAAATAAAAAATGGCTCTGACACATTCTTTTCAATGAATTGACATACAAAATCAGAAAATATATCAGGCCCATAAGCATCTTCATTGCGTTCTAAATCTTCACCATTTTGGGTGATCATCGGATTGGCAAAGCGCTCCCCTCCACTTCTTGGATGATTGAGCTGCCACAGGCAGTGTTCATCAAAGCCAAAATGCTTCGGTCTTTGAGTATCCTGATAACCCGGTAGTTTATATGTCAGTCCATTGAGTTGCCACTTGCCAGCAATACAAGTCTTATACCCGGCATCTTTCATCAAGTTCCCAAAGGTTTTCTGGTTTGGATTGAGATATCCAAAATGTTCGTAGTTCCTAAAATTGTATTTTCCGGACATGATCTTAACACGAGACGGGGTACATAGCGGCTGCGAAAACACATTGGTGAAACGCATTCCTGATTTGCTCAGCCTATCAATGTTTGGTGTTTTATACTCAGTTGCTCCATTGATGGACAAGCATTCACTTCCCATATCGTCGGCCATGATTAATATAACATTTGGCCTTTGCTCCGATTGTTGGGAATGGCATGCCGACATCAGACAAATACCTGCTATAAGAAATGTGAGTTTTATTCGTATCATAATGCTATATTTTTTTTCTCAAAGCCAACATTCTAAATAAAAATTCTGACAACCCAATACATTAATAGAAAAATCACTGGATACAAAAACAAAGTAAACACATAACGCATGGTCCCCGTAAAATGCGTTTCATCCGCAGTCTTTTTCACAAGAAAATTTACAATCAATTTAGGTATAAAACTAATCAGTCGCCATAACATGTTCCACGAGTTTTCGGCTGTCTGCCAAACCAAGTTTTTCTTATCCGAAACTGCTTCAAACTCCTCTCCATTTATAATTGAATCCACCAGTGCCTGATCCGTTGCTAGTTGCTCTTGCAAGTCGATCTTAAACACTCGTTTTTCCATGAACTTGTCATATACGTCTTTGTAGTTTTCTGAATCAATGGTTAGAATAAGCTTTTTAATCCTATCTTTTATATTAGCCAACATGTTATCCATAGCCTTATTCTTGTCCTCTAAGAAAGCGTTCTTATAGTCCGTCACATTGATCGGCTCACCAAAACTTATAAGCGTACGTTTTGCAAAAAAATGGGATTCATACTGTATGCCTATTGGGATGATTTTGACACCAAGTTTGAAATCCGCTGTTTCCTCGGCCATAAATGCAATTCTGGAAATTCCCTTTTTAAAAGTTCTGAGCTGATAGGTCAATTGATCATTCCCCTCTGGAAATATCCCCAAGGTTCCATTCTTTTCTAGTATTTTACAGGAAGATTCAAAAATTGCCGCGTTCATTTTTACACTGCTGATCCCATCCCTGATTCGATAGATCGGAAGCATCTTTGCCCCACGAAGAATTTTATCTATCAAACCACTTTTAAACACGTCACTTCGTGTCAGAAAGTGTGGATTACGCATACTGACAGAACTTAACAACAATGCATCAAGCAACGCATTTTGATGATTGATAGCAAATATTATGGGCCCTTTTAGAGGAATGTTCTTTCTGCCTACAACGCGCAGTTTTCTGAAATACAGATAACCGGTCACAAACAAGTATAATTTTATGGGATAATAATAAAGGCTTCCTAATAATTCGATCATGTTGTTACTGCCTGCTTTGATTTGCGTAAAAAAAACTGAGAAACAGCAAACCCTGACACCAAGTGCCAAATGCCCCACCAAGCTGTGATCAACGCCATTCCTCCTTGCCCATTAAAGACTGAAAATACAATTAAAAGGCCAAGTCCGGAATTTTGAATACCTGTTTCGATAGTTATCGTTTTGACATCCTGCCGACTGACCCCTATGGCCTTGCTAAAATAAAAACCAATGGCCAAAGCTAAGGCATTATGAACAAGTACCAAAATGACGATGAGATGATAATATTCCAAAAACAATTCGTAGTTGCTCCAAAATGCCAACACGATAATCGCCAATAATATTGCTATAGAAAGATACTTTACCGGAGTGCGGATTTTTGAAGCTAATATTGGAAATTTAAACCCAAACCCAATGCCTAGTATAAGTGGAATTACTATGGTAATCGCAACCAACCTAACCATCTGAAAAAAATCAATATTAACCTGCCGCAACAATCCTGAAGTATTTTCCATCAGACCACCCCAAAACTGAAAATTTAGTGGCGTAAAAATCACGGCCATAAAAGATGCGATTACCGTCAGACTTATGGACAATGCGACATTTCCCCCAGCCAGAGATGTGAAAAAGTTAGAGACATTTCCTCCCGGGCACGCAGCAACAAGGATCATCCCCAATGCCAAGCCCGGCAAAGGGTCGAAAATCCATACAAGTATAAATGTAAAACATGGAAGCAAAATAAATTGAGAGATTACTCCTACGATCGTTGCTTTTGGAAACTTAAACAGATCAATAAAATTCTGCCTTTTGAGACCGAGGGCAACACCAAACATGATAAATGCAATGGCAAAATTCAATGCGATGGTCGTATTGGGGTTCCAATTCAGCTTAATTCCTTCGAGCACATTTTGTTCCATAACCAAGGTTTTTCAATTGCGCAATATATCTTTTACATTTTTCTAAACTAGCAATCATCTCCATTCATGCTTTTCACAATAGATTCTTGCCATTTTTTCAAATCTAATTTCATGGCAAATACTCTCTCCAATTCATCACTAATCATATCTAAACTTTCTTGTGGATCCGTGTCTAAGCGATAAATTTCGTTTCGGACGTTCCCTGATTTATCCAAAATACTATGTAATTTCCATGGCCAGTCCAACCATGCAACATGACCATTCATTGAATCCACCAGCACTTGGATTTACAGAGCTTCCTTTTCGACCAGATCCAAAATGACCAGTGGAATAACCTGCCTTTTTCAACACTTCGGCAATTGTGACAACTTGAGGACTGAGAGTATTCCGCCACATAAAGCAGGCAAAACGGTTAGGATAACGGCCAGTCAAAACACTTCCATGAGTAGTTGAGCATATACGTGCAGCAGCATAGAAGTCATCAAATCTCAAGCTTTCTTTTGCCACACTTTCAAAATTTGGTGTTTGCAGCAAAGGATGGCTGTTATAGGCCATGTCTCCCCATCTCTGGTCATCCGCCATAAAGAGGATAATATTTGGGAGGACAGAAACGTCATTGGTTTTATTGCCGCACCGACTCAAGCCAAGGCAGAAAAGCAAGACCAAGGCATTTACCGATATTTTTATCATAAAGAGTAGCAATGAATAACGGTGATAATCAAGTTGAAATAAACGTTTTTAATTTTTTTAGTGCCCGATACATTTGGTTTTCAACTGTTCTTTTGGAAAGTTTCAGTTGCAAAGCAATTTCATCATTTGTTAATTGGTCATTGATACGCAATTTCAAAATTTCCTTTTGTTTTTCAGGCAGCCTTTCAATGAACGCACCTGAATATTTTTCCAATTCCTTGGATTCAAAATATTCTTCACTGCTTGGTGAACTCTTTGGGGCATGGATTTTCCAATACTTTTCCAGAACGGTAGTATAAGCTCTTTTTCTATACTGCTTCAGAATATTATTTTTTGCCATAGTAAAAATATAACCACTCAGTGCCCCCTCTTCATCCAGTTGCTCCCTACCCTCCCATAATTTCAAGAATACATCCTGACATATTTCCTGAGCATCATCATAGCTAAGGTTCATTTTTTTGCATGTATGACATATTTTACCACTAAAGTGTGTCACCAATTGTGCAAAAGAATTCCTGTCGCCTTCCCTTAGTTTGCGAATAAAGTTAGAATCTACATTTAGTATTTTCTTATCCAATTTCAATTAATTATAAAAAGTGAAAGTAGAAAAAAAAATATCATGAGTGCAAAAACAAAAAAAATATTTGCCCTCGTGAGTAAATCTATTGATTCATGGATATAACTATTAAACAAATTATAACATTCCATACAATGGAAATGAATAAAGAACTGATCGATCGATTTTATAATGGAGAATGTACTGAGAAGGAAGTACATGAGATAATGAATTGGATGCACTCTGATCTGTCAGAAGTACAACTATCAAAGGAGGTTGAAACCAATTGGCAGGATGCAGATAGTGAGAAACAACAGGGTAAGGGGTGGGATATCGACCTAATTAGCACTAAAATCCTACATAAAATATTTGAAGAAACCAACCTAAAAACTAATTCTAGAGTAAAAGTAAGACGTTGGATTGCGGCGGCTATTTTCATTATAATTTTTTCAACAGGCACTTATTTCGTAATCAATAACTATGATCAACATAAGGCAACAAATGAATCTATTGCATTCATTACAAAACAAAATCCAAAAGGACAGAAGTCAAGGGTATTTTTACCTGATGGATCTGTAGTATGGCTAAACTCAGAAAGCGAGTTGACTTACCCTGAACGATTTAACGAGTCTAATAGACAAATTAATTTGGTTGGAGAGGCATTTTTTGAAGTCACCAAGGATCACCATAAGCCATTCATTGTAAACGCAGGAAATACAGCTACTCGGGTATTGGGAACTAAATTCAATGTAGAAGCATATCCCGAAATTTCAAATGTTATCATTACTCTTGAAGAAGGAAAAGTAATTGTAGATCAGACTATAAATGGAAACAAAAACAGTCTTTCTATACAACCCGGCGAAGGGGTAATTGCCTCCCAAACTGAAACTAAAATGAGAAAATTTGACTATGACCCTCTACAACATTTGGCATGGAAAGATGGAGTTCTTCATTTTCATAAGGCAGATATAATGACGGTTATCAAATCGCTCGAACGGTGGTATGGAGTAAATATTATAATTCATAACTTCAAAAAGGATGATTGGAGTTTTACCGGTTCATTCAGAAATGAATATTTGTCAAATGTACTAATGAACCTCAGCTACACAAAAGAATTCAGCTATGAGATAGATGACAAAAATGTGATTTTAAATATTAAATAACATGCCTATGTAAGAATGAATTAATACAACACCCCTATCAAAAGATAGAAAAAAAGGCGATCATAACACATTTTGGACCTTTGTAAATATGATCGACCTTCTTAATCAAATGTTAAAATTTAACAACTCAAAATTATGAAAAGTAAACTACTTAAAAAAGTACTTATGATTTCGAAGTACACAGTACTGGGGGCACTTTTACAATGTTTGTTTCTGAATATTGTATTATCCAATGATGGCTTTACCCAGAAAATAACTAGCGTCCGCAATGTTTACATCAATATGGAAGCCCAAGAGATGAAAATAGTTGATGTATTTCACGAAATTGAAGAAAAAACGGATTATGTTTTTTTATACCACTTTAATGACATCAATGAAAATCAGCGAGTAAAAATCAAGGGGTCTAAACAGACCATTGCAGATGTTTTTTTAGATCTATCTGCACAGGCTAATATAAAGTTTAAGCAGATTAATAATAATATCAATGTTAAACCCAAAGCTGGTAAATCTGATAAGGAAAATTTAGAGGTTGTCATTGATGGCATCACTATCACCGGTAAAGTCACATCCAAAGAAGATGGGATTGGGCTTCCTGGGGTCAACGTGATTATAAAAAATGCATCAAAAGGTACTGTTACTGATTTAAATGGAAACTATGAGATTGAGGTAGTTGATGTAAATGCTGTTTTAGTATTTAGCTCAATAGGTTTTGAAGAGCAGCAGCATACTGTGGGCAATCGCGCGATAATTGACATAATACTTGCACCAGACATTACAGCTTTGGATGAGATAGTAGTTATTGGATATGGCGAGCAGAAAAAAGTCAATCTAACTGGCTCGGTGGGCACAATATCTTCTGACCAATTGGCACAAGGTAATTCACCTAATGTTGAAAACTTATTACAAGGGAAAATTGCGGGATTACAAATTGTACAAAACTCAGGTCAACCCGGAGATGACGGAGCCACAATGACAATAAGAGGATTAGGGACATTCAGCGATGCGGGTAGCAGCCCTTTAGTATTGGTGGATGGTGTGGTGGGTGATCTCACATATTTGAGTCCAGAAAACATAGAATCTATTTCCGTTTTGAAAGATGCAGCATCCTCTGCCATTTACGGTGCCCGCGGAGCAAATGGAGTTATTTTGGTAACTACCAAAAAAGGAAACAGCGGCAGGCTGAATATTCAATATAGTGGCAATGTACAATTGCAACAGGCCACAAGGTTGCCCGACTTGGTAACAAATTCTGCAGATTACATGGAGTATTATAATACTGCAAGAATCCGAGCAAGTCAGTCAGAAATATTTACTCAAGAGGAAATTGATAACTATAGAAATCCATCAGACCCTGCTAAATACCCTAGTTATGATTGGGTAGGCAATACTTATAACAATGCCATGGCGCAAAACCACCTTTTATCTTTGAATGGGGGCAACGAAAATACTTCTTATAATCTATCATTGGGATATTTGAATCAGGATGGAATAGCGGGAGGTCATGGTTATCAAAGGTACAATCTAGACTTAAGGGTTGATACCAAAGTAAATGAGATGGTTAGCGGAGGGGCCATTATAAGATTGGTCAAAAAGGATATTGTGGAACCCGTTTTCACCGACGACATCTTTATGCTTACAGTGTATGCTTCAAATCCTACTTATGGTCCATATCTACCGGATGGAAGTGGCCGCCTAACCAAAAAATACAAACCAGGGAGTCCATCTAATAGTACACCTGTTTCCGTGCAAGCCATGAGCTCTAAGGAATACAATAAATATGCAGTTAATGCACAGAGCTATATAGATGTGAAATTGGCAAAAGGCCTGACATGGGGTGTTAAGGGAGCTGTGAATTTTAATAATGATTTTTCTAAATTACATACGTTTCCGGTTGATCTATACGATTGGGCTACATATGCATTTTCAAATGAATTCGTCTTTATGAAAGGAGTTACAGATAGGTTTGATCAATCTTTATTGACCACACTTTACTCCACACTACACTATGAAAATACTTTTGGTCAGAACCACTATTTGTCTGCATTAGTGGGCTATAATCAGGAATCATTTAAGAACAATTACCTTGAGGGAAATAGGGTTGAATATCCTGATGCAAGTCTTACGGAAATAAATGCGGGATCGCCAGACGGTCAGTCAACTAACGGAACGGCATACGAATGGGCAATACAATCATTTTTTGGCCGTGTAAATTATGATTACAAAGAGAGGTATTTGCTTGAGGCCAATTTTCGAGTGGATGGTAGTTCCCGGTTCCCTGAATCTAACAGGTGGGGATTTTTTCCTTCATTTTCAGGAGGTTGGAGATTGTCTAACGAAGACTTCATGGCTGAGCAAAAATGGCTGAGCAACTTGAAAATCAGAGGGTCTTGGGGACAACTTGGCAATCAAAACATAGGTGTATACCCATATCAGGACATATTGGATCTGACCTCATATCCTTATGATGCTCTTTTGGAGCAAGGAGTAGTGGTGAACAGGTTAACCGATGATAATTTGAAGTGGGAATCTACCACAATTACGGATATAGGAGTTGATATTAGCATTAAGAGAGGATTATTTTCTGCTACATTTGACTGGTACAATAAAATCACCGATGACATTCTCTATGACATAGAAGTTCCCGCAAGTGTTGGACTTGCCAGCCCAACAGTAAATTTTGCAAAAATGCAGAATAAAGGAATTGAGTTGGCTGTAGGCCATTCAAACAAAGTTGGATCGTTACGCTATGATATAAATGCAAACTTCTCAACTAACAAAAATGAGGTATTAACCGTTAAAGCTCCCTTTTATAGCACCAATAATACCATTCAAGAAGGTTTGCCATGGATGTCGAATTACCTAGTTGAATGGATTGGTATATTCCAATCAGACGCTGAAATAGCAGAAGGTCCAACCCATCCATTTAATCCTAAACCAGGAGATTTGAAATTTAAGGATCAGTTGACAATTGATACCAATAACGATGGCATACCCGATGAAGCAGATGGCGTGATCAATGGTGATGACAGAATAGTAGTTGATGGAGCATATCCTGACTTCTTTTATGGCGGAGGTTTCAACCTTTTCTGGAATAATTTTGATTTTTCTGCCTTTTTCCAAGGGGTTCATGGACAGAAATTTTTTGTCGACCGATGGGGTGTTGTTCCATTTACTCAAGGGGCAGCACCTCCTAAAGAATTTGCGGAAAATGCATGGACACCTGAAAACAAATCAAATACGCACCCCGCCATGTATCAGGATGGCTATGGCCCTGTTACCAGTACCAGATCAACCTATTTTCTTGAAGATGCTTCCTACTTACGACTCAAAAACCTAGTTATCGGCTATACTATTTCAAAAGACATAGTCAATAAAATAGGTATGCAATCCTTGAGAGTTTATCTGTCTGGTGACAACCTTTTCACAATAACTGATTATCCGGGAGCAGACCCAGAGAGGTTAGGCGTTGGTCGTCAGCGATTTGCAACATTTCCGCAGTTAAGGATTTATACTGTAGGACTAAAAGTTACTTTCTAAATTAAAATTGAACTGACATGAAAAAATATATAATTAGCTTATTAAGTATTGCCGCAATATCAATCAATTTTGGCTGCGAAGATTTTCTAGATAAGAATCCACTGGATCAATTGTCAAATGAATCATTTTGGAAAGTAGAATCCGATGCTGACAAGGCATTGGTTGGTGTTTATAGCAGGGTTCTGAGTCTGACCACAGATCATCATAGATTGGATTGGGACGCAATGAGTGATGATTTTTATATGTTTGGGTTTTACGGAAGAGTAGATAATATTGCAAAAGGATTGATTGAGCCTACTACTGGGGGAATTGTAAACTCCATTTATGAAGATTGCTATAAGGGGATTTCCGCGACAAATATATTTTTGGATAATATTGACCGCATTGACATGGATGCCTCCAAAAGCAATATTTATAAAGGGGAAGTCCTTTTCTTAAGAGCTTTGTTCTATTTTACACTCACAGAGTTTTACGGAGGAGTTCCACTTTACACTGAACCTGTTGCATATCAAGATGCCGCAATCAAGCAAAGTACTAAATCACAGGTCATCGCTCAAGTTATATCAGACTTAGATGCCTCCATTGGATTTTTGCCTGATATTCTATACAACGGACATGCTGTAAAAGGATCTGCTCTTGCCTTAAAAGCAAAAGTATTAATGCATAATCAACAATGGTCTGAAGCTGCAGATGCAGCTAATCAAGTAATTCAGTCTGGGATTTTCACACTTTATGATGATTATCCTAAGATGTTTTTATCTGGCGAAGGACAAAATAACAATCCAGAAATACTTTTTTCCGCAAAATACCTTAATCCAGATAGATATATTGTGGAATCGCCAGATGCAAAATATGGAAATGCTGCTGCATTGAATGCTCGACAGGATTTTGTAGATGCCTTCGAATGTATTGATGGGTTGTCCATAGATTCATCACCTCTATACGACCCTGATAACTTTAAGGCCAATAGAGATCCTCGGTTAGATTATTCTATCCGTACTTTTGACGAGCCTTTTATTAACTCTGATGGGTCAGAATGGTCTAATCCTCCTGGAGCTGATGGGAAAACACCATATTATACAGATTACCTGATTAAGAAATATATTAACCCTGACAATATTCCTGCTGACTTCTCGACTAGATCAGATCAAGATTATATCCTGCTTCGGTACGCTCAAGTATTGCTGATTTATGCTGAATCCAAGAATGAAGCTAGTGGCCCAGATCAAAGCGTATATGATGCAGTAAATGAAGTACGTGCAAGGACTGGTGTTGATATGCCCCCATTACCGGATGGTTTGGATCAAATAGCCATGAGAGAGCGAATCAGGAATGAAAGAAGGGTGGAACTTGGTGTAGAAGGAAATAGGTATTTGGACCTTAAAAGATGGAAAACTGCTGAAATTATCATTCCAACTATCGTTGACCCGGGAGGAATACCTCGTGAATTTGATCCGGGGAATAGTAGAAAAGGAACAGTTGACCTAACAAGTTTTGGCTATGAGCAATTGATCATAATACTACTTGTATTGGTATTAATGCTGTTAAATTGGGGATTAGAGGTCTTTAAATGGAAAATTCTGGTAAGTAAGCATGAGAAAATATCATTTTTAGCTTGTGTAAAATCAGTTTTGGCAGGAGTTACTATGAGTGTATTTACACCAAACAGAGTTGGGGAATTTGGTGGCAAGATATTTTTTCTTAAAACTGCAAACAGGGCAAAAGCACTTGTTTCTAGCATACTTGGAAGCTTCGTGCAAGTGAGCATGACGTTGCTATTTGGAGCAGTAGGTTTAAGTATGTACTTTTTTATATTGGA
>JAUHYU010000015.1 GCA_030426345.1 Bacteroidia bacterium | reverse complement strand
ATAAAAAAGCATCTAAAACCCATGAAAAGATTCAGTTAGCAGAGCAAAAACCTGCACCTGTTATTTCAAAAGAACTTATTGAAGTGCCAGATGAAGAAGAAATAGAAGGGTTGAATTTAGATCTTGATATACAAGACTTTGATGAATCAACGGCCATTCGCCAAGAGGTGGAATCTGAAGCCCCAGTGGCAGAAAACGACGAAGAGGCAGCGGATCTGATAACAAGTAAAAAAGAAAATGAAGCCCGACAGACATCTGCCCCTTCTGCAAGAAAGAAAGTAGCATCAGAGAGTATCGAATCATCAAGGAATGCTGGCCATACAGCCTCTTTTTCCACTCAGGAAAGCGTTGAAAATCCATTGATGGTTCCAAGGCCGGAAGGTGGGGAAGAGCAATTTGATGATTACATCCTTAAGAACCTTAAATATCCAGAGTCGGCGATTCGAGACGGTATTGAAGGAATTGTAGAGCTGCAATTTGCTGTAGGCATAGATGGGAAAATATCCAATATAAAAATACTAAAAGGGATAAGAGATGATCTTGATGAGGAGGCAGTGCGGTTAATCAAAGAAAGCCCAGCATGGGTTCCTGCCAGGATAAATGATGCGACTATTACAAAATTGACAAATGTAAAAATCAGGTTTCAATTGAAGGAATAAGTGGCAATTAGAAATAAGAAATGTATCCAAAATCCATGAGAGGCGGCGCGCTCTATATTTGTCTATGGCAGGCCAGAATGGTTGTTAAGAAACTCTGTAAAAAAACTGATGAAAGTACTATCAGAGCAGGTGAGTGAGGTCTTGTCGCTCTTTAATAAGCTTCAATCTTGGTTGGATCAATCACATATAATAGACGGGATAAGACGAAACAACTATTCGAAGAACCACGATTTATTTAATAGTTGAGTAAAATATATTTAATAAATCTATGATTCAATGGGTATTTTTCAGCTTAAGTTCTACCGGTTTATCCAATTACTTCTTTAGATGGCTTGAACTTCCACTTGGGCTTGCTTTTGGAATTATTATCAGTGTAATATCCATCGCCGTAGCTATTTCCATTCACATGTACATCATTGAAAATCAATGATATATTTTTCAAAACGCCTTGTTCTTGGAATTCATTGATCGAGTTCAATTGATCTTTTTTGCTATAATTTTGACGAATAACTATTAAGTTAGCATCTGCATGACTACCTATTATTTTGCCATCGGTTACAATGGATATTGGCGAATTATTAAATACGACGATATCAAACTGGCTTTTGGCTTTGGCAATGAAATCTTTGAGGCGCTCGGAATCAAGAATCTCAGCCGAGTTTTTTATAACTGGGCCTGTTGTTACAAAACTTAAATTTTTTATTTTACTTTCTTTAACAACTTCATTGAAGCCATTTTTATTCAGTAAAAAAGTACTTAACCCTATGTTGTTGGGGTCATTAAATGAAAAATGTACCTGAGGTTTTCGGAGATCTCCATCTACTAACAGTACTTTTTTATTGTTCATGGCAAAGGCCATAACTAGATTTAGCGCTACAAATGATTTGCCCTCCCCTGATATCATTGATTGGACAGCAATTACGCTAGTATCATCTCCAATTGCATACTGCAAGTTTGTTCTTATAGATCTAAATGATTCCGTAATGCTTGAATGAGGAAATTTTAATACAGGGAATTCTGTTTTCAGTTTGTTATGAGTAATTAACCCAAGCAGTGGTAAATCTGTAGCTTTTGTTATATCTTCCTTTTTTTCAACTTTATTGTTCAAATAACTACCTACAATCATAAATAAAGCTGAGAAAGTCATACCCACTATTAAGCCAGTTAAACTTTTCATAATTCTTCTCGACCCAATAGGGACGGCATTTTCAACCCTTGCTATATCAAGTGTCTTAACTTTGGGAGAGGTAGAGGCCTTAGCAATTGCTGCTTCAGCTCTTTTCTGTAGTAAAAATGTATATAGCTCATTGTTTAGATCAAAATTACGTTTGATATTGACCATACTTTGCTGAGTTTTGGGAAGCTTGGACATCTGAGCATTAATTCCAGCTTTGGTTTGATTTAAGTTTCTTATTTCTAACTGTGCATTACTTATTAAGTTTTTTAAGTTTTCATCTAAAGTTTGCCTTGTATAGTTGATCTCCCTATCTATCGCGATTAAACTTGGGTTTTTTTCTTGTACCGTTAGCACTAACATATTTCTGTTTGCATAGAGCTCTCCTAGTCTTTTTACCAGACTGTTTAGGGAAGCATCAGTTATTCCTACGACTGAGGGTGCCACCATTTCTTTCATTTGCTTGGCATCTCCCATGTATTTTTGTAAATTTTTATAATAGTCTAACCTCATATTGGCTTGTGACTGAGAAGACTCTAATTCTCTTAAGCGGCCCATAATTAGGCCTGCTTCTTGACTTAAATCAAGTACGCGGTTTTCAGTTCTGAAATTAGTGAAATTCTTACCTGCTTGCTGTAGAGAATCTACAACTCCAGATAGCTGGGAGTCAATGAATTTCACCGTGTTTTCACTAGCTATATTTTTTTCATTTAACTCAAACTGAATATAAACCTTACTCAACGTATTTAGATAATCAACTTCCCTATAGGGGTTAGAACCTGTCAATTTCACATTGATCAGGTTTGAGTTTTCAGCAGAAAATCTAATATCAAGCTTTGCTCGATAATTCTTGGCAAGTTGAACATAATCATTGAAAACAAAATAATACTCATCAGATTCGTTTTCATCAGGAGTATATTTTTTATTGACTATAAAGTTCAGATGTGAATTCTCAATTGGTTCTCCATAGTTTCCTACTATATCATATTGTATATGCTTTTTTATTTGGTTCACCTTGTATTTATCATCTACATGTATTTTAAAGGTGTTTTCAGTCAAATGTTGCACATAGATTGGAATACCCGTTAGGTTTGTTTCACCTTCAATTTTTGTGATTTCAAACGGGCTGCTGTTATATATATCTTTAGTTGCTAATATATCCTTTTTGTACCAACTCGTTTTCCAATCCAATTGCTTTACAGCTTCTAAATTGATCATATAGGAGCTTAATATGCCAACCTTATCTTCTCGGCTAGTATTGGATTTCAATCCAGGGTTATTAAAAAGGAACTCCCCATTGGAAAGGTTAATTTCTTCATTGATTAATAGGACAGTACTTACTTCATATTGAGTTTTAGTAGTGATAAACCCTATTAGCGCACCTATGGTACCAAAAACCACAAACCAGTACCAACTAGATTTTATGCGCAAGAGAATCGCCTTTATGTCCAGAACATCTTCCTGTTGAGTATTATTATTCACATTGTTTTTGAGTTGCATTTTTTATTATTTTTATTGGCAATCGAAATGAAAAACCCGCATTGCTTTTAATAACTTATTGTTTAGATGAATAATTACTATCTCCTTATGAACAATGACAAAACTAAAGCCAAAGTCGTTATTCCAGAAAAAATCAAAACTGCTGAAGGAGATCGTAATCTTGCATTTTTATTTTTACCTGGCTCTACATAAATAATGTCATCCGGTTGTAAGAAGTAGGCCTCCGAGTTTAAGAGATTACTACTGGAACGTAAATTTAAACGATATGTTTTAGTCCCTTTGTCTGTATGCCTTAGCACAAGTACTTTGTCTGTTTGAGCAAAATCCGTTATGCCTTTGGCCATGCTTAATGCATCCAATACGGAGATAGATTTGTCATAATTATAGTAGGTCCCAGGCATATTTACCTCTCCTAAAACAGTTACTTTATAATTTAATAATTTCACTTTTACGGTAGGGTCTTTTAAATACTCTAAGGCCTTTACTTTGACTTGTGACTCTACTATTGGTATTGAAACTCCCTCAACATGGATTTTCCCTAGAATAGGCAGGGAGATATTGCCTCCTTTATCTACAAGGTATCCATTGATATATTGACTTGCTAAGCTGCCATACATTTGTTGTGTTCCAGTTTCACCTCCATTATTTTGAGACGCTGGATTATACAATAGATTCATTTCAGGATTCTGAGATAGAATGCTGACATATAAATTATCTCCCTTTTTTACTATATAGTCTGGAGTATATGGAGGCTGATCATTTAAGAAACTTTGTTCTTCCTTAAGGTCATCCAGCAACACAAGGTCTTTGTATGATTTACATGAAGTAAGAAAAACAAATCCAATAAGTATAATTAGTTTTAAAAGCTTTGTCATATTTTTAGTTGATGAAGCGCAACAATGCACAAATGATACATTAATTTAAAGTATAAAACTGAAGTTTAGAATGCGTTTTTGCGTGACTTTGTGCCAAATAGTGTCAAGAAGATTATATAGCAGTCCAATAGAAATGACCAATGTTCAATATACCATAAGTCATGCAAAGTTCTTCCTAGGTATTCTAATTTCGTTTCTGTGGGACCTCTCCAGCCATTTACCTGTGCCCATCCTGTAATACCTGGTTTTATATACTGACGAACCATATATGTATTCACTTTTTCTTGAAAGGCCTTGTTAAGGTTTGTTCGATGTGGACGCGGGCCTACTACTGACATTTGGTTCATTAGTACATTGATAAATTGAGGCAATTCGTCTAGATTGGTTTTACGTATGAATTTTCCCACCTTAGTGATCCTAGGGTCATTTTTTACAGTCGACACCATTCCAGCCTGGGGATTATTATTTTCTACCATTGATCTAAATTTATATACTCGGAATGTAGAAAATCTTCGTCCGCAGCGTACTGGTTTATATAGAACAGGTCCTTTTGACTCTAGTTTTATAGCAATGGAAATGATTAAGAGTAATGGCGCAGTAAGAACTAGGACCATTGAAGAGAAGGCTATATCAAAAGCGCGCTTCCAAAACCGATTGGCATATTTTTCAACAGGTACCTCTCGAATATTGACAATTGGTATTTTTCCCATCGTTTCGACTTCGTATGCTCGTTTAAACATTTCATAATAATTAGGAACTACTCTGGGGCGTATACCGTGCTTTTCAGCGATATCGATTAATTCCTTGATTTTATAGTTCCTAGTTAGCCGCATGGCTATGATAATCTCAGAGCAGTAATTTCTTTTAGCAAATTGGTCAAATGCTGATATTTTCCCAACAACGTTTAGTCCATGAACTTCTAACCCGTCTTCTGACAAACAGCCAACTACACGGCCTAAATCTGGATTTGCCTTGTAAAAGTGCATGATATCATCTGCGGTTTCGCCTGTGCCAATAATTAGTATTGTACTGTAATACTGACCATTTTTTCTTTGGCGGATTAAAAATGAATAAAAATAGGAAATAATAAATTTTAAAAAAAAGAATAAAATGCTAGAACCTAAAAATATGGTACGGGAAATCTCAACTAGATTGAATAGGACAATTAGAAATGAAGCTAAGCTAATATATATAGCAAATTTGACAAAATGGGTTTTTATCCTAATTAACGTACTCTCCTTATAAAACAACTTCTCGTTGATAAATAGAATATATGTTATAAACCAGCAAGTATTAAGCAGGTAATATAAAAACTGAATATCCCAAAAAAGTACATTATCTATGTTGGCTGCAATACTCAAAGAAGAGTTTAACAACAATAGGTCTAATAGTAAGAAAGTTAGGATAAGTGTACGTTCTCTAGCTTTAACCATAAATAAATTTCTGTTAAGGAATTGGCTTACTTAATCTATTTATTACTTTTTATCATAAAAAGTAACAAGAGTGCTACTTAAATGAATCCGCGATATAGCAGTAAGTGAAGCGTTAATAACTTAATTGGCTATTAAATAATAAAGTTCATGTTTTTAAGTATTCGATAAGAAATCTAATACTTAATTTTCTAATTGTATAAAGGTATTTATTCCATAATCTCCCTGGTTCTTTTACCAGTCTCCATGCCCATCTCAGGCCAATTTTCTTTATCCACTCTGGACTCTTATTTATTTCATTAGATAAGTAATCGAAGACCCCTCCAACTCCTAGCATTAACCCATGCTGTAAGACTGGTAAATGATTATAGATTATATAATCTTGTTTGGGGCTGCTCATCCCTACCCAAATTAAATCCGGTTTCAGTTCATTGATCTTGTCAAACTCATTTTTAAATACAATACCTAAGTCCGCTTCAACTTCAGAAATAAATTTTGGAGAGGAAAATCCTTTAATGTTAGCATGAGGGTGTTGTTCTTTTAAGTGCTGTTTCAATTTTTCTAATCTCTGAGGAGTGCTTCCGAGAAAGAAGTGCGATAATCTTGTGTCTAATAGCTCTTTGCATAACCAATATCCAGATACTGATTCTATGTGACGCATTCCCTTTTTCTTCCCCATGATTGCTGATGGTTTTCCGTCAGGAAGAGTTAATAGGGAATTGTTAAGGATAGATTTTAAGTGATTGTTAGTCTGGCAAAGTGACACCACGTAAGCATCTGGGAAGCTGATATAATTTGGTATTGAAAAATCATTATTAGTGATGATTTCTTTTGCCATATCAATATTGACATCTGCAATATTTACTCCGAAAAAATCAAAGGATTTTATCATGCGTCTATTGATTTTAAGAATTTCGCTGGGTTCCCAGCCCAAATTTCCTTTGAAGGGATATTTCCTGAGACTACACTACCAGCTCCGATAATGGCCCCATCACCAATGGTTGTCCCCTTTAGAATAATTGAAAACCCTCCAATAAAAACGCTATTCCCTATGGTAATGGGTCTGGTTTTATATCCTTCATTTGGATTGTTCAATCTACCCACTTGGCTTAATGGATGAAAATCAGTGTCCCAAATTTTACAGCTTCCTCCAACCATTACATTATCACCTATGACGATGGATTTAGCACAATAAATAGCTGAATTACTCATCCTAAAGTTTTTTCCAACTACTAAACTTGCACCTGCCTTTACAATAATAGATGAGCGAGTGTCGCCTCCAATGATGTTCTTGTATTTTGAAGAATTAAGAATGCACTCTTCTCCGAATTGAATTGAACCTCCATTGTTTTTTAACAATAGAAGGCCTCTAATTTTTGGCCTTGGCCCACTAATTTTATTGTAGCGAAAAATGAGAGTATTAATGAAACCCAAAAGATTAAATGTTAAGGATCGTATAATTGAAATCATTATTTTTAAAGAGTTTATGGTTTCCAGTTTTTTCTAAAAATACTTTTGTGTTGATCTAGCTGGGTTTTACTCATAAAACGCGTTGATATTTTTTTAGCTGGTATTCCCCCATAAATACAGAAAGGTTCGACGTCTTTAGTCACAACAGACCCGGCAGCTATTATCGATCCTTGGCCAATGTTTACTCCAGAAAGTACTATAGAGCCATATCCAATCCAAACATCATCATTTACATATGTTACTTGTCCGAGGCCTTTCCATTTATAGTCTTTGTCTTTAATTCGCTGAGAAAACAGCATTGGTTTACCAATCTCCTCCCAGTTATGATCGTAGCGACCAACAAAGGCCACGTTATTCCCAGTAAAAACAAAATCACCAAAATCGACATCGCATTCTATTTGAGAACCACGTCCTAAGTAGCAATACTTACCAATCCTTATGGAGTTAGGAGCCCATATAGTTACATTTTTCCCTGCATGAAACCCATCACCTAACTCATATTTGCGCCATCTATATTTCCTTTGGTAAATGGAAATAAGTTTTTTTAGTATTTTTCTGTTATCACCGTATGCCATTTTATTTCTTAAATAATGCGCTAACAAGTTGTTTGAACTTTTTCACATAACTATTTCTTTTGTACATATAGAAGTGCCTTATTATTGAAGTTGCTTCTTTATTTTCTTCAATGGAAATAGGAAATACTGGTATTCTGTCGCTAGCTAATTGGGAATAAAATTTATTCGTGTTGGCACTATGTTGCCCAGAACTGTCAAAACCTATGTTATCCACCATTGTATCTTTAGGGAAAAGACAATACCCAGAGTTTCTAAAAACAGTGGCATGCCAATGAATGAACCAAGTATTCATCGTTCCGTTTTTGTTTTTTTTCAATTGTCGTTCAAGGTATCTACCTCCGAACTTATTGAATTCCTTCCAACGATTGTTATTATTTAAGTATCTTATGTGATCTTCTGTACTATCATCATATTGAGCCCACGCACTTTTCCAAGTGGCCCAACCCCAGCACAAAGGTACGTTGAAAAAGAAAGTTTCGGGGAGATCTTTTTTATGAGGGTACATATATCCAGAGATATGCATGACTTCTGGAGTGTCTTCATATATGTCTAAGGCCTCATTCATAAAGGTTAAAAAATATGGGCTGGTCACAATGTCATCTTCCAAAACTATACAATTACCATGTTTTTTGATTATTTCGGAAACTCCATTTACTATGGAGTAGGCAAGGCCTTTATTATCTTTATGTTCATGGATTGATATTGACTTAAACCCAGTAATTGATTTTAAATAATTTCGAATCGCATTTACCCCGATGGTATCATTGCTGTTTTTTGGTCCATCAGAATAAATATGCAAATCAGAATCTGGAGCTAACAGGTTTCTGGTTAAAGCCTCAACTGTTTTTTTTGTTTGCTCTATTCTTTTATATGTAAATAATATAATTGGTGCCGGCATAATATTAGCTTTGGTTATTTCCAGTAGCAGCCATTCTCTACCATGTTTTTATTGTCTGGAATATCCTCGTCCATGGGATATATCCAGTGTTTATTTATTATATCCTTGAATTTTGGCTTTTCATCCCATCTTTTACCCCTAATACCAAACAGTATCTGTAATGCTCCACCCATATGAATCGCTTTTTTTCCTATCCGTTTTACGTGGGCAGCTAGGGGAAATCCATAGGCACCACACCCAATTAAGGCAACATCAAAGTCTGATGTATTTATTTTGGTTTTCATGAAATCCAAAGCGTCAAACCACGTTGAAAACCTTGGATCAGGATTGCCAGCAATGGTTTGTACTGCGCGAATCGTATTCAGGTTAAAGGAAGGTAATACTTTGCTATTTACGAAAAGATGTTCACGCTGTTCATACTGCCGTTCAATTGTATTGGTAAAGGGGTGGATTACCAATACTTTTTTGTTTTCTAGATGTCTGGACCAAGGGTTGTCGCTGAAATAGGGTTCTAAAGCATTCAGGGGAATGCGTACTGCATTCGTTAGATATTTCTTCACATAATATTCCTCTTTCCTCCAACTTCCTAAAATATCTAATTGCTTGCTGTCCTCCAGCATGAGATTAGCAAATTTTTTTAAAAGTGGCAGATCATTATCAGGGAAAAAACCAGAAAGAATATGGATTTGTTCTAGAGCGTTACCCCAATGGTATTTAGAATATAAGTTGTTGTTTTTTAAATATTTATTTTGTCTAGTATAAGCTGCAATACTTTGGAGTTCGGTTGACCCAAATCTTCCAATCATGAATGGGTCAGGTGATTGAAGCATATGGGTAATTTTATCCCCAGCAGCTTCGTCATTTAGCTGTATGAATTTGCTCGTATGGCCATAATTCAAAAAACTTCTTTGATATGCTTTCTTGAGAAAAGTAATAAAGTCTTTCTGCTTAATTTCCATAAGTTCTTGTTTTCAGCACGTTAACACGTATGTGATTTATAAATAATAACCCTATCCAGCGCAAGTAATAAAACGGGAAGGTTATTTTAGGACTATGTCTCCAGACATATCTTGCCACCTGCCCAATATGTTTTCTCCCAAATGGGTTCAGTAAGTTTCTTAAAAATGCTTTAGTTGAAATCGGTTTGAATGTAGATGAGTCACTGGTTTTTGTAACATGACTGTACGTTATAGCTTCATAGCTCACATATATAGGGTGCCCCTTTTTTTTTGCTCTTCTCGAAAAATCAAGATCGGAAAAATATTGTGGAAATTTTTCGTCTAATCCAGATAATTGTATCATAATTTCTTTTGGTATCAGCATACCTCTACCTGGCAACTCAAGACTTGGTACAACGCCTTCTAGTTTGGAAATTTTGACCAAAGACATAAATGGGATGTAATGTGTAGGCTGGTATGGAAATTTTGGGGATTTTCTGATTCCAGAGAAAGTAATGCGGATGGGTTTTTCAATTGAGACACTCGCCGTACCTAATAGACAGGGTTTTTGGATTTTTTCATATGTATCAAGCAGTATATGTAAATAATCAGCTTTAATATGGGTATCGTCATTGAGTAGAAGGAAAAAGTCAGGATTTATTTTTTTTGATGCCTTAATTCCTTCGTTAATACTTTTAGTGTACCACCAGTTACCGTCACCGTGAATAGAATGCACATTATTCTCTTCTAAATCCATTAAAGCCTCAGCAGTCCCATCAGTTGACCCGTCGATCACAACAAAAATATGGATGTTTGCACCGTGCACGTTTTTCTGATTGAGAAGTTCATTTACTAACTTGATAATTTCATTTCGGCGATTAAATGAGGGAATAATTACAGCAAGATTCATTGTTGCAGCTGGTAAGAAGATTTATAATAATTCCCGAGAAGCGGGATGGCAATAAAAAATGGTTTAAGAAATAGTATTTCACTAAAAGCTAATATAAACGTTAAGCTGAGTATTATTATAGCAATCAAACCGATAGGAATTGTATGCTTGAAATAGAAATTAGAAACAAATAACCAAGACTTGTAATAATAAAAAAAATACAACAAGAAGTATATTATTCCAAACTTTAGTAAAAAATCAGATATTCCATTATTTCGATGGGTTTCTATCGACTTCAATTTAGAAGTACCGAAACGTGTAATTTCATTTCTTCCTTTACCGAAGAATGGATAATCTAACCATTCCTCAATATCCAAAGCAAAACTGACAAACCGTGTTCTTCTTCGTTTGTCTAAATCCTTGTTCTTGTTCGATAAGCTAATTTGGTAATCTATTTTTTCCTTTAAAAAGGGGATTGTCTCATAAACATATAAGCCAATGAAGATAAATACAACCATCATTAAAACCGAAATCAGGTTTCTTTTAATAATTATGAAATAGGCTAATATTAATATAAAAAAAACCACATATCCAGTTGTAGAAAGGGTCGTTATTAGAGCCGTAACGAAGATCAGGCCTTGTATGTTGTAAATGGTTTTTTTAATATAGAATATAGCGATGAGTCCAAAAATTAAGTAGATGGCATAAGCAGTTGGCTCCCAAAATGGCCCTGAATTACGGCCAACGTCTATTTGGCTAAAATTAAATACAATGATATGCAAATTTTGTTGATAGGCCGAACTAGAATCAGCAAACGGGCTGCCTAAAAATGGGGAAACTTTTGTTATAAAGAAATTTGCAAATGAATTATTGATGAGTGTAGAAAAGTAGAATATCAGACTAATAGCAACAAATGGAGTTAAGACATTTACGTATTTTTCCCAAAACTTATCTTTAACCATGCATACAATATTAAATGCAAAAAAGAGTTTAAGAAACCAACCTAAGTATGTTAGAAAAGGAGAAAATCCAACCGTAGTCAATTGTCCAACATACATGATACAAGTCATTACTAGAAATGGGAATAAGGCTTTCGAGCTAATTGCTTTGTTAAATGGGTTATGGAAATAAACTGAAAGAGCAAAAAACAGCATCACCATTTCAGTACTTGTAAAAAACGGTATGCCTGAAGTCGCAATTAGGGAAAAGATTCCTAGGTTTTTGACCAATTCACTTGAGCCATTTTTTTTAAGACTAGTTATTCGTTCCAAATTTTTGGACTTTTTTTATAAACTTGGCTGGATTTCCACCCCAGATTTCATTCTCTGGGATACTTTTAGTTACAACAGATCCTGCACCTATAATAGAGTGATCGCCGATGCAGACTCCTTTCAAAATTGTAGAATGAGCTCCAATAAAAACATTGTTGCCTATTGAGACAGGAGCCATATTTATATTGTTTTTCACTTCTGGGATTGCATTACGCTCGTGTGATATCAATGAGTGAAAATCAGTGTCATAAATTACCACATTGCCCCCAATTTTGACGTTATCACCTATTTTCACGGATTTATGCGCTACAATCGTGGAAGAGCTCATTCCAAAATTATTTCCTATTTCTAACGTACCTCTTATTGAAAAGACACTTCGTTGGTTACGGCCTATTGGGTTTGCAAATAACCTGCTGTTTATTTTAACATTTTCTCCAAGGGTTATAATTGACCCACGCTTTAGGTGTAAGAATGGAAGGCCTTTGGCAACCAAACCTTTTGAAAATTTAATTCCATTGATCTGGCATATTAATCTAAATAGATGAGTTGAAATAAAGGTATCTATGTTGTAAGAAATCCTTTTTACTATCCTGTAGAGTAACCCTAACATCTTTACCCTTGACTAATTATTGTATTATACATTTGTAGCGTTTCCTTTAAGATTATTTCAGGGTCGTGCCTTTTTCTTGCCATTTTTCTTGAGTCTTTCGATATCATTGAAGAGAGCTTATCAGAGCTATGCATCTCAAACAGAGAATCGGCTATTTTTATCGGATCAAAATCAATGAATACCCCTGTTTTCTTATGCTGAATCAATGATGCAACTCCTCCGACTCTTGTCGCCAAGACAGGCAAACCTGTTGCCTGAGCTTCACAAACACTGTTTGGGCTGTTGTCGATTAGTGACGGGTGTAACATGCAAAAACATGTTCTGTAATTGGCGATTATCTGATCCGCGTTCATGAAGCCGAAAAGGACAATATCTTTTTCTATATCAATAGAAAGGTTCGAGTCTTTAATATATTTTAGTATATGGTCCTTATTGATATTTCCACCAATAATCAACTTGGAATCAGTCACTTTTTTTTTGAAAAGACTGAAAGCTTTTAGGACGATGTCAATTCCTTTGAGCTTTTGCGAACCACCTAGGAAAAAGATATCACTGCCAGTGGTTTGGTGATCATACTCAAAAAAGGGCTTGCGGATCATTTCCCATATATGGAAAATATTTGCATTTACATTTTTACCTAAAATGATTCCCTTATCCCAATCTGTTCGACATGAATAGTTTTTTATGGTTTTATAGCCTTTGCTCTCAAATAAGCTAGTCATTTCCCACGATATCCTTTGAAACCCTTTGGGTCGATAATATTTCAAACACTCTGAGACTATTCCTTGTATGGATAATACAATTGGTTTTGTGCTTTTGGATAATGCCAATTCGTATTGGTGTTCATTGCCATGTACATGGATTACATCAAATTGACCTTCGTTTTGCCTGATAAATTGTTTTAATCGACTGATACGAAAATAAAACATTGACAGGATATCCAATTTTGGATGAAATGACTTTAAGAAAATGTAATTTATGCCATCCACATTTTGTTTTTCGATACCTTCTGTACAAAAGTGTGAATAATTTAAAATTGTCAGGTTAACATTATTCTCAACTAAAGAGCTAGCTAGTGTACTAATCCATGGCGCCGGATGAGCCTTGCTTTTATCGTTAAAATAGGCAACAGGAGCTAACCACAATATATTCATAATTTATATTATTTAATTAAAGGAAAGTAATAGCTTCTCCCAGATATTATATATCTTTTGTGGGCTAAATCGAGAGATGACATCTTGCCTCGCTGCGCTGCCGATATCTTGCCTTAGCGCTTCATTTTCTATAAGCAGATTTACCTTTGCCCCTAGGGCTTTTGTATCCGGAAAATCTACCAAAAACCCATCCTTTTGGCTATTCATAACTTCGTTTGGTCCCGCTATTATATCAAAACTTACACATGGAATACCATATGCTCTAGCTTCCAACAGTACTAGGGCAAAGGCCTCATATTCAGAAGAAAGCACGTAAATAGAAGCATCCTGATAATACTCTTGAATATTTGGGGTTGGGTTTTCGATTCTAATTGAATTTGATAGACCCAATTGATCTATTTGGGAAATTGTATCTTGCATTTGTGGTCCATCACCAACAATAACTAATTCCCAATCTGGGTGTTTTTCATTAACGTATTTCCATGATTTCACAAGAAGATCCCGACGTTTTTGCTCGTTGAAGTGGCCAATACTTAGAACTGTTTTATTATCCAATTTTGCAGGCTTGTCAGGTAAGAATGAATATGCATTTGGGATGACTATTACGTTTTTGCACCCCAAAGCTTCATATACTTTTTTCTCATGGTTGGTGAGAACTATTATCAACTTCAATCTTGGGTAAACTGATTTTATCCTTTTCTCTTGTTTAGGGTTTTTACTGTTGATCCAGTATGGCCAATGCTCAAATGCAATTACCTTATTAGCGAATTTTGTATCGAAACAATTCAAGGCTAACCCTGTAGAAAAACCAATAATTAGTACATTGTCGTTTTTAATAACGGTTTTTAAAAACTGATTCAATATCCAAGAATAAAATAGCCTGTTGATAATTTTATGAATTATGGACTTTGGGTGTTTTTTTTTGCTTTTTTCAAACCAAAACTGCTTTATATCAACTCCTTTATTGGGCATGTACAACTGACGATCGCCTATCAAATTGACAACTATGATTATATTAAAACCTTTAGCATTAAGTTCATTTGCTAGATTTACCAAGACCCGTTCTGTGCCACCACCCGTATGTATCGATGGGGCGTACAGAATAATTTTTTGTTCGTGGCTCATATTACCTACGCTTTATTTTGGAATTTTTTAAACTTTTTTATCAAAGTCATGGCCATTTCTTTTACCTGTGTTTTTTCATCTTTGGTTGGCCCCAAAAACCACCCTATAACCAAAAATGCCAAAACACTCAATAATCCTACGATCAATAACCGGATAAATCCTTCCGGTAAAAAGAAAACAGGAAGATATGATGTGCCTAAAATTAATAAAAATGGGATGGTGCACCTGGCAACAACATCTCTTAAATAATGAGATGTAGATAGATCACATTCCCTTTTGGCAAACGTAAGTATGAGTGCCGAATTAAATATTTCAAAAAGGATGAATACGAGATACAAGGTATATGGTGGATAACCAAACTTAAATAAAAACCAGCTAAAAATCAGTGGTAATATCAGGAGTGGAGCATTGAACATCTCAAATTTTTTGATGTTTCCTACTGCACCAATTGCAGTTCTCAAGATCATCACTTGCTGTTCAATCAGTCCTCGAATAAGCAATAGCTTACAAAATACTATTGAGAATTCAGGCACCTCTTTCAACCATATGCTGAATATATAAGGCATTTCAACCAGTACTGGCACATACAAGACCATCAACAGAAAGAAAGATATTTTGCTGCCGAGCATACTTGCTTTGAGCATTAAGCCCCGATCACCAGCACCTTCACTTTTTGCAATTACAGGATTCAATGCCTTAATCATTACAGTCCCAAAAGAACTCAACTGCCCGCGTACCTGAGTAGCTACTCCTTGGGCGGCATTTACAGTAGTGCCGAAAAACATATTCAAAACTATCCCTTGACCATATGAACCTACCATACTAGTAGTGCACCCTAGAAAAGACCAACCAGCAAAACTAGACATCTCTTTAAATAGAGGCTTGTTGAAATATTTTTTCAAGTTGATCTGTACTTCGTTATAATTTCTATGACAATAGATGCGTCGAATTATCAATAACAAAATTGACATCAAAGCCATCAAGAATCCATAGCTGGCTAATTTGTCAAAGCTGGTAAATGTTATATAAAAAGCAATCCCCAATTTTAACAATGCCTGTATTATGCCCAAAACTGCCACAAGTAGCATGTTTTCATGTGCGTTGATCACGGCGTCGTATGGCACTGAGATTATAGTAAAGAAAGTACTTACTAGCATAAACTGATAGATCAGCTTAGCAACTTCGATTCTTTCAGGATCAATGTTAAGTATTCCGTGAAAAAGAAAATAGCCTGCAACTTCCAATATCAATACTACGATAGCACCAACAATCAAATGCAAAATGACACTAACATTAAAAATATTTTTTTGCTTTTCTGTATTCCCTTGGCCTTGCGCGTAAGACATAAATCGTTGGGAAGCAGTGGTCATGGCATTGTTCAGAAAAGTCAGCATTAAGATAGCGCCACCAACCACATTGAAGATGCCGAAATCATTTGCGCCTAATGCATCTAAAATCAACCTCGTAGAATAAAGTGCTATGAATACAGTAATTGCCATGCGGGCGTAGAGAAACCCTGTGTTTAACGCTACGCGTTTTGCCGGCTGCATAAATCTGTATTTCTCGTGTTATTGTTTGGTCTATTCAAGATGCTAAATTGGGTAAACTAGGCACAGCTTCGCCATGTCAGTCACAATATGAAATTGGACTAAAAAATCAATCTGACAGAGATTAATTATGTGTGACAAACATATTTTTCTCCTACGGAAATCCAAAAAATATAATGACGGATGTCCATATTTATTGAGAGCGCAATAATGATAAATTAATATTTATTATCAAAATATTACAATATATATATCCTTGACACTTCAAAAGTGACCATTAAAAAGATATTAATTTTAGTGATAATTGAGAAAAAATTAGACATGAATGTTTTCTTCCTTATTAGTCTTACAAAGATGATACTTTTATGGAGTAAAATAAGAAAATAAACTACAAAATGGGGATTCCTAACGCTATATTCCAACCTGTAATAATCCTATTTTCATGGATTTGAGGTGCCTTTTATTGTCTTTTTGCGTAATTGTATTACTGGGCCACCGATCATATTGCAAGGGTGTCGATTTTCTCAAGATCTACAGTTTTGCCGCTCTCAATTTACATTCAAAAAATTTAGTTTTTGCATCTAAGCTCGGGCACTTTCAAGCCTTGAAAGTGCCCGAGCTTTAGAAAAGGACCTGAAACCCATGAATCAAAACCTCAGCTTCAGCCCTGCCAGAAAGTTGATGCCGGCCTGTGGGTAATAGTATGCTTCCCGATACTCTTTGGCGATTGGGTCTCCACTTGATGAACTACCCTCGGCAACGTATCCAAACGCATACCCATTTGATTCGTATTGGATATCAAATACATTATTGATCATGAGATTCAGGCCTATTTCTTTGATAAATTTAGTCGTGAAAGTATACTCAATGAGGATGTCATTGATAAAATACGCATTAATTTTTCTGGAATCATTTGAAGTGTTGTCTAGAAACTGATCGCCTACATATTTTGAGGAAAAGCCGATACTTCCTCCTTTTACGGGAGTAAAGGAAAATAATGAGGAACCAATTATTTCCGGCGAAAAAGCGATATCAGTATCTTCATAGATTGTGCTTTTTATACCACCTTCGAAATAATCATTAAGGTCTTCTACATACTCCTTAATCTTACTTTGTCCATATGTAAGATTACCAGACCAATGGAATTTATCACCAAATGAATAAGCTCCAGACAATTCAATTCCAGTCCTATAGCTGTCATCCACATTAGCCCTGATGCTATTGCCCACATCGTTAAGAGCTCCCGTCAGCACTAGTTGATTGTTGTAATTCATATAGTAGAAATTAGCCTGCAGGTCAAATTTATTTCCGCTAATGGAATATCCGATTTCAAGATCACGCAATGTTTCGTGCTTAGGAAGTTTTGGAGAATCAATAAAATCATTTCTGTCAGGTTCCCTGTTTCCAATGGCGAAGGAGGCATAGATGGATGAATTTCCATTAACAGTATATGTTAAACCAAATTTTGGATTAAAGAAAGTGTAGTCACCACCAATATCTAAGGTTCGCTGATCACTGTCGATCCCTTGTGTGTGATAATCGACCTTTCTCAGCTGTAGATCGCCAAAAAGATTGAACTTAGAATTGATGGAATAATTGGCTTTTAAATATGTATTGAAATCCTGTTTGTCACCAAAATTGTCATAGTATTTCTGTCTGATGTTACTGTTTGAAGCATATTCTGCCCAAATGATTTCTCCAAAATGATCTCCACTATATTCATTGTATGCACCGCCCAACACAACTGATAAATTCTCTCGATCGTAATTTACACCATAGGTAAACCCATAAAAATCGTTATCGAGCCATCTTCTTCTGATGAGATCTGTGGATGAAATGGTATCATCTCCAATTTCTACATCAGGAAGGTTATAGTCGCTAAATGATTGATCTTGCTTGTATTGCTCAAAATAACCTTTCCCCTTTGTGTAATGCAAAGCCGCATTCAATGTCCAAAAAGTATTGACTCTGTGGTTGACATGCAACTGGTAATGGTCTTGATTGTAGTGATCTACTTCACGGTCATAGAATTGGGGGTCGCCATTTTCGTCATAGTATAACCCAGCAGAATTGTACGTACGACCTGATAATAGTCTACCTTCATCCACGCCATTCCACGATTGGTAGGTTTCTTCCTGACCTCCAAACATCAAGGCCTTTATTATGGTATTTTTTCCTATAAAATTTCCAGACAAGAAGTAGGAATTGAGATCTGCCGAGGCACGATCTATATATCCATCAGAATGGATTTCAGAAATCTTCCCTTCAAAAGACCAATGGTCATTCAACAACCCTGAATTCAGAATAAGGTTATGTTTTCTTGTTCCAAAGGAGCCAAATGTATTGTTGATTTCTGCGAAAGCGTCTTTCGTATATACATCTGTTTCGAGATTGACCGATGCTCCAAAGGCACCCGCTCCGTTAGTAGAAGTGCCTACGCCACGTTGGATTTGTACTGAATTAACAGAAGAAGAAAAATCAGGCATGTTCACCCAGAAAGTTCCCTGCGACTCAGAATCGTTGTAAGGAATGCCATTGATCGTCACATTGATGCGGGTGGCATCGCTGCCCCTAATGCGCATTCCGGTATATCCGATACCTGTTCCCGCATCAGAAGTATTGACGAGGGAGGTGGTAGCACTTAAAATATAAGGGAGATCCTGTCCTAGATTACGTTTTTCTATTTCCTCTTTTTTTACATTTTGATAGGCTACAGGTGTTTTTGCCCCAGCTCGTGTGCTGGAAATTACGATCCCTTCTAATTCCATAACACGAATGCTGTCTTCTTCAACAGATTGTGCATAGCTAAATACAGCAGCCAAACACAAGGCTACAAATAAGTTTGTCTTTTTTAACATGATATAATTTTCCTAAAGGTTTAACAATACAAAAGTGGGGTACTTTTGCGACCTTTCGCCTCTTCCCTGCGCCAGCATTACCCGGTTCAGGTTCAATGGGTATAATCTCAGCCCGAGTTTTTAAGGCACCCCTATTTCATTATAAACAATTTATACTGGGAGGATTAGAATGCTGATGATTCTGTATTCCCTTCGTCCGCATTACCGGTTTCAGGTTCAATGGGTATAATCTCAGCCTGCTAAGGCACCCCCGTGGTGCAAAGGTAGTAATTAAAGTTTGGCAAAAAAAAGCAACTATGAAATGAAAGCAAAAATTATAATTCGAGTAATCTATCTATGATTGTGCAAGCATTCACAAATCGCTGCTCATGATCGCCATTAATTACCTCGTAATGGATTTTTGATGCTTTTAGTTCCTTTTCAAACCAGTCAAAGAAGTACTTCCTTTTTTCAGGGTTTTCCCGCTGGGGATCATATTCCCAAGGAAGATCGATATCCATTAATAAATACACATCATAAGTTTGTTCGTGGTGTTTTTCTAAAATAAAAGGATCGACATTTCCATATTTTGATTGCGACCATATTTTTATAACTGTTAACTCCGTGTCGCAAATCAACAATCTATTTGCTCTGGAAAAGGCCTTTTTTTCCATGGAAATCTGACCCTTTGCAATGTCAATTAAGTCGCTTTGTCCATAAGGCCGATGGAGCCTGTCGATGTAATCTCTCGCATATTCCGGCACCCAAATAGTTTGGTAGTGGTTGGCAAGTTTTTTGGATAGTGTGCTTTTTCCGGTAGATTCGGGCCCGGTAATGGCAATTCGGATGATGCGATCCTCAGATGAGTTCAAATCTTTTAGCTATATTTAATTTGTCAATACTCTGGGTAAATAAAAGTGTTAAAAACCAACATAGCAAATGCACCTGTTTCGTTCTGTCATTCCAAACTTGCTGATTTTATTTTTTATTATTTGTTGTGGGTCTAAATCGTCCGTTCCAAGGCCTAACATTATTTTGTTTGTTGTGGATGATCTCGGATGGACCGATCCTGGGTTCATGGGAAATACCTACAATTCCACGCCCAACATCGACCGGATAGCAGGAGAGGGCATCCAATTTACCAATGCATACGCCAACGCACCCAATTGCGCCCCGACACGAGCGTGCCTATTGTCTGGTCAATATTCACCTCGGCATGGTATTTATACCGTTGGAAGCCCGGAGCGAGGCGAATCCATTTATAGAAAAATTATTCCTACCGAAAATACAACTGTTTTAGCCAAGGACAATATGACATTTTCTGAAGTGTTACAAAGGAACGGGTATATTTCCGCGCACTTTGGCAAGTGGCATCTAGGTGATGGTGACACCGGGCCGCTCGGCAGAGGCTTTAATTATAATTTTGGTGGGAATACTATGGGTAGGCCGAAATCATATTTCAGTCCCTATCAAAACAAAAACCTAAAGGATGGACCCGAGGGAGAATACCTCACAGATCGCTTGGCACAGGAGGCTGTCCAGTTTATTGAGCAAAAAAAGGATAGCACGTTTTTTATTTATTTTCCATTTTATAATGTGCACACCCCTTTGCAGGGAAAGGAAGATTTGATCAATAAATATGCTGAAAAACCATGCGATCGACAAAAATGCCATTCTACTTATGCAGCCATGTTGGAAAGTGTGGACGATGCGGTGGGGCATATTTTTGAGAAATTGCAGGAAATAGGTCTGTCTCAAAATACAGTTATTCTATTTACTTCCGACAATGGACCTTATTTCCCTGCTTCAACAGCAGAGCCACTGCGCGGATCAAAGGGCATGATGTACGAAGGAGGTATCCGAGTACCGATGTTCATTTGGCATCCAGAATACAATGGCAAAATCGAGTCGTCGGATGAGCCGGTCATTTCCTTGGATTTTTTCCCGACACTTTTAGAACTGGCAGGTATTGCCAAACCTGAAAAAAAGCTATTGGACGGCAAGAGTCTAGTGCCAATCCTTCAGGAGAAAGAATTCTCAAAGAGAAAGTTATATTGGCATTTTCCTGCTTACCTGGAGCGTTTCGCCGGAGTAAATGATATTTGGCGAACTACCCCAGCTGGCGCGATGCGTAAAGGCCCATGGAAAATCATTGAATTTTTTGAAGATGGCAAGGTGGAATTATACAACCTCGAAACGGATCCGTCAGAAACCAAAGACGTTTCCACCGATCATCCAGACATTGCGCAAAGCATGCTCAAGGAACTAAAAGAATGGCAAGCGACCACCCACGCGCCGATACCCACGGAGCCAAATCCCGACTTTAATGCTCAGCTTTATGCGCAAAGGCTTACAGAAATTAGAAACAAAAATCCAGAATAAAAGGGTATTTTTTCCATGAAATTATTTTTTGGTTTAGTAACATAAGATGAAGAACTCCATCAAACTACTTTGGACAATATTTGGAATTGGGCTATCAGTTTCCATTATCCGTCTTCTTTCCGGAGGGGGAGGAAGTGGAATAGGCAATTTTGTAGATACTATTCATTACATGTCTATTATTTTATTTTCCATTACGTTGTTTGTGTTGATTTTAGACTTTAAACAATTAAAATCATCTATAAGTATTTGGGTTTTTATCATTATAAGCTCTCCTTTTACCTTTCTCTACCTATACAACATGGGATTTGACAAGGTGGTCGAAACAACAACACCTTCAGAATTTAAAATTAACACACTAAGTGGACATCAGTATTCCTATGATTCTCTTAAACTAACTCAATTAGTTGATAGCCTTATCCAAGTAAGATAATACATAAAGTTGGAGAAAAGACTAACAGTTATTTTGATGGTAAATTTTACAACGATTCGATTCGAAGAAGTTGGGCAATAGATTTAAATCTAAAAAGTAATTCCATCAAAAAAACTATCATAGATACACTTTTCTATTCGCCTTATGATTCATCTTTGATGGCAGGCCTCCTTATTAACCAACGGTACAACATGTATATAATTAACCCTGACAATGAAAAGAAAATAGATTACTCGGGAGTTGGTTTTGTGGCATGGAAAGACAAAGACAGATACCAAATCTATATTTTAAAGCATGGCACCAGAAATGAAACATTTCAACTATGTTCGGATAATTTATTTAAGATATACTGCAAAAATGTGGATTTTGAGAAGGCCGGTTATAACTTGAATGATGTGAGGTTTTGGGAAGCAAATAATTGGCTTGACAAATTTGTTGAGTAAATTTTTAATTAATAATTATTATTCAATAAAGTAACGTTAAAAAATGACTCTACAGATCACAAAAGCTAACCCAGAAGATACGGCCAACATCGTGGCATTTCAGATGAAAATGGCCATGGAAACGGAAGGGATGCAATTAGATGAATCGATTGTGCAACAAGGGGTGCGAGCTGTTTTTCAGGATCGATCCAAAGGCATTTATTATGTGGCCAAAATCCATGAAAAAACCGTGGGCTCGATGCTCACCACTTTTGAATGGAGCGACTGGCGCAACGGACAGATAGTGTGGATCCAATCCGTATTTGTCGATCAGGACTACAGGGGCCAAAGGGTTTTTAGCAAGATGTATGCTTATCTACAAGACATAGTTAGGGATGCTGAAAACAACTATTGTGGTTTGCGATTATATGTGGATAAATCTAATGTCGCCGCACAAAAAGTATATGACAGTCTTGGCATGCAAAACCACCACTATGACCTCTACGAATGGATGAAGGAGTGATCTCGATCAACCCACAACTTCCTTATACTGCATATTGTACAGTTGATTGTAGAATCCGTTTTTTGCCATAAGGTCATTATGGTTGCCCTGCTCTACAATCTCTCCACGGTCAAGAACCAAGATTTTATCTGCATTTTGAATGGTCGAGAGCCTGTGGGCTATCACGATAGAAGTTCTGCCTGCCATCATCTTTTGAATTGCATTCTGAATTAATTCTTCTGTTTCGGTGTCAACCGATGAAGTCGCTTCGTCCAGCACGATGATTTTGGGATCAAAAACCATGGCGCGGATAAAAGAGATAAGTTGGCGTTGACCAACCGAAAGTGTCGCGCCCCGTTCCATCACATTGTATTCGAGCTTGCCGGGCAGCCGCTCGATAAAGGATTTAGCACCGACCAACTCTGCTGCTTCGTAAATCTTCTTTCTGCCAATCTCAAAATTTCCTAGGTTAATGTTTTGTTCAATAGTATTGGAAAACAAAAACACGTCCTGTAGCACCACACCAACATTATTGCGCAACGCATTCAATTCATAATCCTTGACAGGAATGCCATCAATTAGGATTTGACCTTTGTTGATGTCGTAAAACCGGGTAAGCAAATTGATGATCGAGGACTTGCCTGCACCTGTGGCACCAACCAAAGCTATGGTTTTTCCATGCTCTACCTCAAAGGAAATATCCTTCAGCACGTATTCGTCATCGTTGTAGGCAAACCAAACATTTTTGAATTCTACCTTTCCTTGCAGTTTTTTTGGAATATAATCGCCGTTATTTGGGATTTGTTCTTTGCTGTCGAGCAGATCAAAAATGCGCGAGGAACTCACAATGCCCATTTGCAGGGTATTGTACCGGTCGGCAATTTGTCGGATAGGCCTGAAAAACATATTCAGATACATGATAAACGCAGTCAAATCACCAAAAGTAGTATGCTCCTGAATCATGCCCTTTGCCCCAAACCAAACAATAAGTCCAATGCCCAATGCCTGAATAACTTCAGAAACCGGATAATAAATGGAATAATAGAGAACGGATTTGATGTGCGCCTTTTTATGCTCTTTGTTTATTTCAACGAATTTTTCGTACTCGCGTGCTTCACTGTTGAAAATCTGTACGATGCTCATGCCTGTGATATGTTCTTGCACGAAAGAATTCAGATTGGAAACAGCAGTCCTTACTTCATTGAATGCCTGCTTTATCTTTTCTTTGAAAACATAGGTAGAAATGACTAATAATGGGAAGGTGGACAAACTCACCAAAGTCAGCTTCCAATCCATATAAAACATAAATACCAAGATGAAAATCAATTGTAGCACATCTGCGATCAATGCCGCAAGCCCTTGGCTGAATACTTCTGAAAGTGTTTCGATATCCGATACATTTCGTGTTACGAGCCTGCCGATCGGTGTTTTGTCAAAAAACTTGAGGGGCATGCGCAACAGATGTTCGTACAGTTTTACACGTATATCTTTGATGATATATTGCCCAAGCCACCCCGAGAGATAGGTATGTGCGTATTGAAATAAACCAGAAATTGTCAACAGCACAATCAAGATTATGGTGATATTGAGCAAGCCCTGATAATTACCAACGGCAACGTAATCGTCAATAGCGTACGATACAAAAAGTGGACGAACCGGACCAATTATTCCAATGGCTATCGTTAAGAAAATCAGCAAATAGAAATGTCTTGAGTACGGTTTTATATAGGTATAAAGCCGCTTGAGGACTTTCATGTCTATGATATTACCGCTAACTTTTTCTTTCTGCACAGTGCCTATATTTCAAATATATGATCGGGGTAAGAAATTTTTGACAAATATAAACCTTCTGGTGGGACTGACCTGCCCGCAGCAGTCCTGTCTTGCTTTTTTATAATTTCATCCATGGATTTTATGGACATTTTTCCCTCATTAACCATGAGCAATGTGCCTACAATGGCCCGTACCATCCCGCGTAAGAACCGATTTGCCTCTATATGGAAAATAGTGCATTTGTCGCTTTGATGCCAACTGGCTGAAAAGACCTCACAGTTAAAATTGTTTACCTGAGTTTTAACCTTGCTGAAAGATTCAAAATTTTGTTTCCCGATCAGCTTTTTTGAAGCAGCATTTAAGCTATCCAATTCCATGGATTTATGATACATATATGCTTCATTTATTCTGAAAGGGTCTTTGTGGGGGATGATTACATAATCATAACTTCTTGATATAGCATCAAATCGCGTGTGGGCTTCCGCGATCACGGGCTTGATCGAATGCACTGCGATATCCCTTGGCAAGATAGCATTTAGCTGATACCTCAATTGACTGCAGTCTGTTTGGTCGTGTAAATCCGCATGGAAAAACTGTTGTTTTGCATGAACACCGGTATCCGTCCTTCCGCTACCCGTGATGTTGATTTTTGCGCTGAGCAAGGCGCCTAGTTTTTCTTCGATGACCTGCTGTACTGAAATGGCATTTTGTTGAATTTGCCAGCCATGGTAGTTAGTGCCTTTATAAGAAATTTCAAAAAAGTATCTCAAATCCATAAAATTTCGGCTACAAAGATAAGGGATATGTTAGATGTTCATTCGCATATTTGGCTATTTCATGGACATTCCAATTCTTAAAACTTTTTTTGTCAGCTTAAATGTCATTTCTTTGCACCAAAATTCACAGAATTATGCTACAGCGCGTCCAAACCCTTTTTCTTCTCAGTATTATTGTATGTATGGCCATGGCTATTGTTTTCCCGATTTGGGAAAAAGCAAATACTCAAGATGGACTAAAATTTACTTTGGATGCCTTTTACTGGCAGGAGTTTCAGCAAGATAAAACTGCCTCAGATTCATGGGAATTGACGAATTCTAAACCTTCTTTTTACCTCGCAGGAATTGCAGGATTGGTTTGTCTAGTAGCTTTGTATTCTATCTTTCAGTTCAAAAAAAGAATTACGCAAATAAAACTTGGTGCCTTAAATGCCTTCCTTTTGATGGCTTTTATTGCCACAGCTACTTACCTGATCTACAAGGGAGAAAATGAAATTGGCATGGACGTTCGAGGGGCCTTCAAACCGGGATATTTCCTTCCGTTGGGTGCCATGATTTTTAACTCACTCGCGAATCGATTTATTAAGAAGGATGAAAATTTGGTGCGGTCAGTTGATAGAATACGATAGATGAATGAAAAAGCATGGATTTAAAGTGCATTAAGCCCATGCTTATCAGAAATATCAATTATTTGCGTTGAAGCTTTTCAATCGATTCAATACATCTTGCCAAAGAAATTCGTAAGGAACTACTTCGAAATCCACAAAAGATTCACCTGCGACATCTGACTCTAAAAGCTTCTCCTGCAGATATTTACTTTTGGATATTATTGTATTTATATCTCTGTTGTGGACAGCGACTTTATGCAAAAGCTTGCAAAAAGTTTTGGTTCGCTTGCTAAAGCTATTGTTTAGATATTTGCTCACATAATCATTCAAGGCATCCAGCTTGTCATGGAGTTTTGATAGATCTCCGGTATTTTTTTTAAGGATTTGTAAAATAAGGATTGCCACATTTTGTCCAGCGTTTTCTTTGCTAAATTCCGGCGCGGTTTCTGTAAAGCCCTTATAATCAAATTTTTTGACAATCTTTTTCTCCTTAGTAAGAAAGTAGAGGTAGCTCCTGAAAATATTCCACTTCAGCAAATCTTTGTCAGAAAGATATTTAAAGGATTTGTTGCTCGCCACCCTGAAAAATATCTCAGACGCCATCTCATATTGCTTATTTTGGATGTGAAGCATCACCAGTTTTTCTGCGAATACAAACCATGCTTTTGAAGTTTGATCCAATTCGCCGAGCATTTTTTCCAGAAAGATAATTCCTTCTTTAAACCTTTTTAGTTTGATCAATGCATTTCCTTTAGAAAGGTGTGCAAAAAGGTCATCAAACCTTGATTGGTTTATTTTCCCATTCACATGCATTTTCTCTACTTTATCTATCAATTGCAGCACTTTTTCGAAATCTCCTACAAGCTCATAATGCCATATATTCATTTTGAATTTTTGCTCAAAAATGTTGTAGGAGTTAGTTTGGAGATATAGGTCTTCCAGTTTTTTTACAGCTTCTTCATAAGGCTCAAAACTTTTCTTTCGGTTGTTTACTGTGCTACTGATGCTCAGACGATTTTCCTGAAAAATGGCATCTGCCTTTTCCTCAATGCGCTGCAAAGCCTCATATTCTTCCAATTGGCTTTTTACATTTTGAAACAACTTTGGTCGGTAAGTCTGGGCATAAACTTCTCGGAGTGTACGTAATCCATCGATTGTTATGCAAGTGTACTCACACTCTTTTGCCAAGTCAATTGTTTTGTAAAGCATCTTGGTTCCGAGATTTGTCTCCTCCACGTTGAGCAACATCCTGGAAAAATGTAGATAGTCCAATGCCTCTTGACGACGATTAGCGGATTTCGAAAAACTTTTAGAAGAAAAATCCATGAAAAACAGATGGTTTAATAGTTTTCTGTTCAATCTGGATTTGAGCATTCTAAATTTAAAATCAACTCCTTCACTACCATATATGCCTTTTGAAGCAGATGAATCATCATTGAAATCACCATTTTTGATGCCTAAGAACAGGTTCATTTCTTTGTTCCCATTCAAGTGTTGGTTTTTCAAGTCCAACAGTGGTAAGTTTTTCTTGGTATGGTCAGTTACTACCTTTATTAAATCTTTAATTTCGTCCATCGACTACATTCGGTTTTTTCGTTAAACAATTATTCCTGCCCATACTGAGCAGCAAAAATTTGTATGTATAATGAAATGTTAGGTGCCAAAGTCAATTGCTTCCTTTATAAAAAATTAAGAAGCATTTCTTTGGCTATTTGCGAAGTCTGTTGTCAACTACATTATCGATCTGTACTAAGACAATGTGCGAACTAACATAGAGATTATTTTTTACAAGTTTTGAACTATTCTGTAACTTCTATAAAAGTATAGACGAAATGCCTGTTTGTTTCGATAAATGAAAAATATAATCAATATAGTACATAGGTAATGGGATGCTTAGTTTTGCTGTAAATTGGAAATAATGAAGTGTAACGAAAAAGAGGTGTTTTAACATTCAAAAATAATAGAAGATTGATATATAACTATCTAACTTCTTGGATGAAATTCTTCGATTATTTGCTTCAAATATGCCCTGTCCAAATGAGTATAAATTTCAGTAGTAGTAATTGATTCATGGCCGAGCATTTCCTGAACCGCCCTTAAATCTGCTCCTCCTTCGACAAGGTGTGTGGCAAATGAATGGCGGAAGGTATGTGGGCTTACTTTTTTGCGTATTCCCGCGGCAATAGCAAGATTTTTTATAATCGTGAAAATCATTACTCTGGAAAGGTTTTTTCCACGTCGATTGAGGAAGACGTAATTTTCAAATCCTGGTTTTACCGGAATATGACAACGAATCTCTTCAAGGTAAATATTTAAATACTTCAGGGCAGATTTACCAATTGGCACCAGCCGCTCTTTATTGCCTTTTCCTATCACACGTAAAAAACCAATGTCACTATAAACATGATTGATTTTTAGTTCAATCAATTCTGAAACGCGCAGACCCGAACTGTAAAGTATTTCTAGGATGGCCCTGTTGCGCCCCCCTTCAGGGGTAGAGAGGTCAATAGCTTCAAAAATGCGCTCAATTTCCATGAGATTGAGCACCTCTGGTAACTTTCTTCCCAGCTTTGGAGAGTCGATGTGCTCAGTAGGATTTTCATCTATCATTTCTTCAATTTCGAGAAAATTGTAAAATGACTTGACGCCAGAGAGTATTCTAGATTGGCTATGTGCAGATAGCCCAATATCACCTATTTCCTGTAAAAACTCCTGAATGATCGTGGTTGTAACCTTTGCGGGGCTCGTGGGATTATTGGAGTTCTCGACAAACTGTTTTAGCTTTGTGATGTCTCTCACATAAGCTTGAATGGAATTGCTGCTAAGCGACCTTTCAAGTTTCAGGTAGTTGGCAAACTGGCGAATAAGTGTATTCCAATCCATGAATTAAAAATTGCTAAATGGAACCGGCATGACCGGAGCAAATTAAGGACACTAAAAGGGCATAATTATATTTTTGTGCTATTTGAAAACGTAAAAATACTATCAGATGAAATTATTGATCATCAACGGCCCAAACTTAAATTTACTGGGAAAAAGGGAAAAAAACATTTATGGCGGCCAAAGCTTTGAAGATTATTTTTCCACACTCAAAGGTAAATACCCCGAAGCAAATCTAACGTATTTCCAATCTAATTCAGAATCGGAGATTATAGATAAAATACATGAAGTGGGTTTTGAGATCGATGGCATTGTCATCAATGCCGGGGCATTTACCCATACTTCAGTAGCTATTCGCGATGCCATTGCGGGCGTAACCAGTCCGGTGATTGAGGTGCATATTTCCAACGTGCATGCCAGAGAAGAATTTCGGCACAAGAGTTATATTTCGGCAGTTTGCAAGGGCGTAATTGCCGGGTTTGGTCTGGATAGCTACCGCTTGGCGGTGGACTATTTTATCAAAAAATAAATCTAAGACTACTTACTGATTTATGCTTAACTTCAAGGAAATAGCCTCCGTCACGCTAATTTTATTTTCCGTCATTGATATTTTGGGTTCGATTCCTGTGATCATTGACCAAAGGAAAAGAAATGGGACCATAGAATCCGGAAAGGCCACATTGGTTGCAGGGGTATTAATGATTCTTTTTTTGTTTTTTGGTGAAAAAATATTGAACCTTTTCGGCATAGATGTAGCATCTTTTGCTATAGCCGGGGGGCTCATAATATTTATCATTGGATTGGAGATGACATTGGATAGATCATTTTTTAAAAATGACCCAAGCTTGGGAGGATCTGCTTCTATCGTGCCATTGGCATTTCCGCTTATTGCTGGGGCGGGATCCTTAACTACGATTTTATCCCTGAAAGCAATATATGGTGAAATGAACATTCTGATTGGCATCGTCGTAAATTTGGCCTTTGTCTTTATAGTATTGAAAACATCCGTAAAGCTGGAGAAAATCCTTGGGAAGGGCGGTGTGAATATTCTCAGAAAGGTCTTTGGCATTATATTGTTGGCCTTGGCCATTAAATTAATTAAAGAAAATCTTCTTTCCTGATATGGTGATAATTTATACAGACGGGGCTTCCAAAGGAAATCCCGGGCCGGGCGGCTATGGTGTAGTCCTCAAATATGGCGAATTCCGCAAAGAATTGTCGGAAGGGTTTCGAAAAACCACCAATAACCGCATGGAACTTTTGGCCGTTATCTCCGGGCTAGAGGCATTGACCAAAGATGGCTTACCAGTTACGATTTACTCTGATTCTAAATATGTGGTGGATTCGGTTGAAAAGGGTTGGTTGTGGGGCTGGGTGAAAAAGGGATTCAAGGACAAGAAAAACCCGGACCTCTGGAAAAGATTTATCCCAGCCTACAAACGCCAAAAGGTGAAATTTAGATGGGTAAAAGGCCACGCCGGAAATGTCGAAAATGAACGCTGTGATCAGTTGGCAGTTGAGGCCTCGTCGGGGTCGGGGCTTAAGATAGACCATGGATTTGAAGGCCTTTTGTAGATCGTTTTGCCATGGCAAACAACTATTTTAAGTTCAAGCAGTTTACTGTCCATCAGGATCGCTGCGCCATGAAAGTGACAACTATCGCCTGTATTCAAGGTGCCTGGCTTCCCAACTTTTCTCCAAAAGAAATATTAGATATCGGATCAGGAACCGGGTTGCTCTCATTGATGGTAGCACAAAAGTACAGTGGAAATATTGATGCTGTGGAGATTGAGCCGGATGCCTATGGTCAATTGAGGGAGAATATATTCCAAAATCCATGGAGTGAAAGGATTAATTGCCATCATACAGATATCAAATATTTTTCAAGAGAGGCGCAAAAAAAATATGATTTCATCATTTCCAATCCGCCATTTTATACCGAACAGCTACAGTCCCCTGACCGAAAGATCAACCATGCAAGGCATGAAAAAGGCCTCAAAATCCATGAATTGGCGCAGGTTGTGGATCACTTGCTCTGTGTGGATGGCATGGCCTCAATAATGCTCCCTCAGGAAGAAACCTTAGAATTTATAAATCTCGCCACAGAAGTATCGTTATTTCCATCGGCCCAGCTGCGTATTGCAGATACTGAAATGAAATCTACCCGTGCTGTTATCACTATTTTTTCAAGAAAGCGGATAGAAATGAAAACGAAAGAACTGCACATCAAAAATGTAGGTGGCGACTATTCACAAGCATTTGTTTCTCTGCTCAAAGCTTATTACCTGTATTTGTGATACATATATTACAGGATTAAAGTAAAAGTTACACCGCCATTGTTGCGAACCCACCCGGTTTATTATTCTAATACCTTCATAGCCTGCTTGTATAGGGACTTATGCGCTCAAAGAAAAAGTTCAAAACATTGAAATTTATTTCGTCAAATAGGTTTCAGCCCGTATTCGGAGATTTTATTTAAATAAAAGGACAAGATTTGCAAGGGTTAAGAACATAATGTTTTTCAACTACCTGACTGCTGAAAAATAAACATTGATTTATTTATGAAAATTAAATCAGAAAACAACTAACGCTTGGGGGAAAGAGCATTACCATGCAGGATATACATATTGTAGATATAAGAAAGCTTACTGATGTGATTAGAGCCAAATATGGCTTCGATTTCACCAATTATGCGATTTCTTCTTTTAAAAGACGGGTTATAAGGATACTGGAACTTTATAAATTCAGTAACATTGATGCTTTGGCCCAAAAGATTAGCAATGACCCTAAATTTTTTGAAGAGTTTGTTTCTGAAATCACAGTCAATGTGACAGAAATGTTCCGTGATCCATCATTCTGGAGGATAATGCGGGACAATATCATCCCGAATATTTTGCTTAATCACAAACGCATAACCATTTGGCATGCAGGATGCTCGTCCGGGGAAGAAGTTTACTCCATGGCCATCCTGCTCAAGGAAATGGGCATTCTCGAAAACTCCAAGATCATAGCAACTGACATTGACGAACAGATTTTGGAGCGCGCACGAAATGGGGTTTATACCGTGAAGAACATGGAATTGAATGAAAAAAACTATGTAAGGTATAATGGGGAGAATGAACTCAACAAATATTTTGAAGTAAAAAATGGCCTTGCCTACATGGATAAGTCACTCGTGAGAGATGTGTCTTATCGCAAGCATGATCTAGTAAACGGAGCCGTATTCAACAAATTTGATATTGTGCTTTGTAGGAATGTCATGATATATTTCAATCAAAACTTACAAAATGATGTATTGAAGAAACTCCATGAGAGCGTCTTCAAATATGGGTATCTGGCTATTGGGTCAAAGGAATCTCTAATTTGGTGCGACATTGCTAACAAGTTTATCGTGGCCAATAATGACGAGAAAATTTATAAAAATATTAAAGAGTAGGCACGGGTAGGAAGCATGAAATTCCCAGAGTTAAATAATAGTTTCAAAGCGATTGTCATTGGAGGGTCTGCGGGCAGTTTTCAGGGTATTACCAGAATTCTTTCACACGTACCCAATGACTTTCCCATTCCTATTATCATGTGCTTGCATCGACTGAAACATGTGCGCAATGGATTTATAGAGGCTTTATCGATCAAAAGTATCAAGGAGGTGATTGAGCCCTATGACAAAGAATCCATAAAGCGCGGCAAGGTATATCTGGCTCCGGCAAACTATCATTTATCCATAGAACTGGGAATGTATTTTAGCCTGTCAACAGAAGAAATGGTAAATAATTCGAGGCCAGCCATTGATATTACTCTGAGTACGGCATCTTTTACCTACAAAAATAAACTGATTGGGATTCTGCTGTCAGGAGCAAATAAGGATGGAGCTCTTGGTATGAAAAAGATAAAGGAAAATGGAGGATTGACTATAGTTCAGAATCCGGCTGATTGCATGATTGATACCATGCCTATATCAGCATTGAATGCTACCAATATTGACCACACACTTGACATTGACGATATCATAAAATTATTGGCAGAAATCCATAAACTCTATAAATAATTGATGAAATCATTATACAACAAATTATATATAGTAGCCACTGCAAGTTTTGTGCTGGGGATGTTTTTTTCGGCATATAACCTTTACAACCTTCCTGTGAAACTGGAAAGGGCTTCAGGAAAAATTGATCTGACCCTGATCAGTGAAATTTCTCCGGTATTGAAGCAAACTTATTTTATCATTGGGGTGACACTTTTCATGGGTTTAGGAGGTATTTTCCTTGCGCTTTATCTGCTTAGCAATGCTAAGGCATCGGAAAAGATAGTGTATGTAGAAAACGGCAATTCACAAAATAAGAAGCAGCAAAAAGAAATCAATGACGACAAGACACTTCTTGCCAAAGAAGTAAAAGAAATACAAAGTGGTGCCGAAAACCTAAAAGACCAAAAGGTAAAATTTGAAAAAATACTGTCCGCACTTTGCAAAAAAATAGAAGCGAGCCAGGGCATCGTTTACCAAGTGCAGCAAGAAAAGAATAAACGATTTATTGAGCTATTTGCGACTTTTGCACATGCAATTCCCGACAGCGAAACCCTGCGCTACGAATTTGGCGAGGGCCTTTCCGGACAGGTAGCCAAGGAAGGTAAGAAAATTAATGTAAAGGACGTGCCTCAAGGATATATCACGATCATTTCAGGCCTTGGGGTTGCTTCGCCAAACCACTTAGCGATATTACCAATCATGGTTAGTGGGAAAGTGGCTTATGTCGTGGAAATCGCATCTTTTCAAGAAATTTCTACTTCAGATGAAGTGCTGATTGCGGAGGTATTCAGTATTGAAAGTGACAATCCGACTAAGGTAAAGCGGGAAAGCACGAACAAAAAGGATGTAGTCGGAAAAATAAAAGCAAGCAAATAAAATAGGGCAATAATTGATGTTTAAGAATATTAGCATAAAAGGAAAACTAACCTCCCTGATTCTATTTCTGGTGATAGTAGCAGTATGCACTTCCGGGATTATTTCTTATTCCATCAGGAAAAATATGCTACAGGAAAAATACATGCAAAATTTGAGTGCGCTAGCTGACGTCCAAAAAAACAATATCATAGAATTTATCCAATCCGCCAAAACCGAAATAGATGTAATTGCTAATCAGCCAGCTTTTCAATCAATCAATAAAATACAGCCAGCTGATATTATTACCAATGACTCTATTTTTATAATTGGTGTAGAGATGGAAGAGACTGCATCAGAAGACACCATAGACCACTTCCTGAGCGCTGAAAACACTCTAAAAACCATAAAGAACTCCATAGGGGCAGCAAATATCGTTATTACGGATTCGGAAGGAAGAATCACTGTCAGCTCCAATCCGGGTACAGCAACCAATATCAAACAATTGATCAAGGTTATGAATAATGAGTTTACTGCACGTGTACATGAGGGAGTTGCATTCAGCCAAGTGTTTAAGTCAGGTAAGGATTATTTAATTTCCGTTGGAGCCCCAATCGGGAATGTCGAGTTTAGCAATGCATTGTGTTTCATGGTTTTAAATGTCAACAACATTTTTGAAGACTTGTCCAACGACATGGGGCTTGGTGAAACAGTGGAAATTATTCTGGCACAACAACGCGAAAACATAGTTTTGTTTTTAAATTCTGTGAGGTTCGATTCCACGGCTTCATTTAATAGAGCTGTGGCCATGGATGGAAAGGAAGGCACTGCGATACAGCAAGCAGTGGCAGGCAATAAGGGAATGGGATATTCCATGGATTATAGAGGCATTGAAACCTTGTCAGTATGGGAATTTATACCAGAGGTAGACTGGGGGGTTGAAGTCAAAGTAGACCAATCTGAGATTGACCAATTGGCATTTTTGGTAGTCAAGAAATTTTCTATTTGGGGAGTTATGATTATAGCATTTGCTATCTTAATTTCATTCCTTTTCTCACATTTTTTTATCACTCCGTTGCTTTCCCTCAAGGATTCACTGACTTCGGTATCAAAAGGTATCTTACCTGACCAGATAGAAAAGAAGTACAATGATGAGGTCGGGCAGATGGCCAAAACTACTGATGATCTGGTTCAAGCTCTGAAACGGACAGCTTCATTTGCAGAAAGAATTGGGAAAGGCGATCTTAAAGCAGATTTCGAACCCTCTAGCAAAGGAGATATATTAGGAAATGCCCTGATAGAGATGCGACATAGCTTGGTAGAAACTGAATTGAGGGATACCGAGAGAAATAAGATTGTAACAGGTGTAGCAGAGATTAGCGAGATACTAAGGTCGCACAATTCCATAGACGAGTTAGGGGATGCCGTCATTTCATATATTACTGAAAAAGTCAATGCCATACAGGGGGCATTTTATGTAGTCAATGACGATGATCCTGCCAACCCAATCATAGAAATGAAGTCGGCTTATGCCTATCATAAAAAGAAATATATTCAATCCAGTTTTAGGTTTGCTGAAGGTTTAGTTGGTCAAGCAGCAGCAGAGCAGGATTATATTTTACGGACAGAAATCCCAGAAGAATACGTCAGTATCACTTCAGGTGTTCTAGGCGATAAACGACCATCGGGAATTTTGATTATGCCGTTGATTGCTGAAGAAACAGTATATGGAGTAGTTGAGTTTGCGGGATTCCACAGGTTTACGGAAAGTCAAATCAAATTTGTGCAGGAGATCAGCTTGATTCTGGCAAGAACTATTTTCAATATTAAGGTCAACGAGCGAACCAGAAAACTGTTGGAAGAATCACAGCAAATGAGTAGTGAACTGCAGGAGCAACAAGAAGTATTGAGGCAAAATGCAGAAGAGATGGCAGCTACCCAAGAAGAACTCAAGCGCACCAACCATCGCCTAGAAGACCAGATCGAAGAGGTTAACAGAACACAAAACAGAATGCAGCTGCTCCTGGAAAATGCCTCTGAGGTTATTGCGATTTATGAAAAGGAAGGTACCATCAGATATATTAGCCCATCCGTTGAAAAAATCTTGGGATATGTGCAAAATGACCTGATCGGGACAAATGATAAAACACATATACATGCTGATGGAGTGGCCAATTTTGAACAAATGTTTGAACAGGTTATAACCAATCCTTTCGAGTCAGTAACGGTACAGTATGAATATTTGAAAAAGGATGGGGATGCTATCTGGTTGGAGGCTACAGCTACCAATATGCTTTCTGATCCTGCAATACAGGGAATAATTTTAAATAGCAGAGACATTACCGAAAGGCGTCGTGCAGAGCGTGAAGAGCGTATGAAGTCTAAAATGCAGGCACTCTCAGAAAACTCTCCGGATTTGATTACAAGGTTTACACAGGAGGGGGAAGTTTTCTATATCAATCCGATGATAGAGCATTATACCGGGCATAAACCAGTGGATATGCTCAACAAAAACCTTGAGGAGGTAGATGTAGAAGTAGTAATTAGGGATGGATGGAGTGACCTTTTAAAGCAGGTGGAATCTGAAAATGACAAGGTATCACTGGAGATGGATTTCCCATCGATTTTGGGTGACCGTGTAATGCAGGTAAATGCTATTCCTGAATTTGATGATGAAAATATTTTAGAATCGATCTTAGTTGTATCGCATGACATTACCGAACGCAAACAAATCGAGGTCGAAATTCAATCAAAAAACAGAAAGATCACTGAAAGTATCAACTACGCCAAGAGGATACAAGGAGCCATTTTGCCTGATGGCACAATGGTACAGCGGTACCTGCCTGATTCATTTATGTTGTACAAGGCCAAGGATGTAGTAAGCGGTGATTTTCCATGGTTTGCTAAGATTGGCAATATATTATACTACGCTGCGGTCGATTGCACAGGTCATGGAGTTCCAGGGGCTTTGATCTCACTGATTGGCTATTTTCTGCTCAACGATATTGTAAAGGGTAGGAAAATAAGTGATCCCGGTGAGATTTTGGATTTATTAGACCGAGGCGTAACAAAAACATTAAGGCAAGATTCTGACGATTCTAAAACTAAAGATGGTATGGATATCGCCTTATGTAAAATAGAACTGGATGAAAATAAAGTTACTTACGCTGGCGCACATAGATCTTTGTATTTTATGAAAGGAGGAGAACTTGAGGAGATCAAAGGGAATAAGTTTCCAATCGGTGGGGGTATTTATAAGAATCAAACTAAATTTTCATCTTCCACTATTGAGGTGAAAAAAGGAGACTCTATATTCTTCTGTTCAGATGGATTTCCAGACCAATTTGGAGGGCCGGATAATCGAAAATACGGACCAAAGCGTTTGAGGGAAAATTTAGTAAAACTGAAAGATAAATCAATGCAGGAGATCTATCAGGAGATAGATGAGGAGTGGACCTCATGGAAAGGGGAGCAAAAACAAACTGATGATGTTCTGCTAATTGGAATTAGATTTTAGTAGTAAAATGTAAGTTCTAAAAATAGGAATCAGATAAAAGTCTAATCAAAAATACATCAAGGTTGAAATAGGTTGTGTATAAATTAAAAAAGTACGATGAAGTATATTTATGACATGCATCACATGATGCTCAAAAACAACATCATCCTCGTCTATGAAGGGGAGTTTACCCAGGAAATAACCAAATCGGTTTTGGCTATGGCCGAAAGAAATATGGATTCAGTTGGTGAAGAGTCTGGAATAAAAAGGAAGGTGTTCAACGTCATGGTGGAATGCCTACAGAATATTGTGAAACACGGAGATGACCCGATTGATGGTGAGACGAAAACCAACGCAGCAGTTTTCATGATTGGTAAGCAAAAGGAGTCCTACGTTATTACTTCCGGCAATCCTGTAAAGGATGAACACGTTGCAGATCTCAAGAATAAACTTGATCAAATAAACAGCCTTGACAAGGATGGATTAAAGGCCCTTTATAAGGAAATCATAAAAGGTGGCACCGGACTTTCCGAAAAGGGAGGTGCGGGACTTGGTTTTGTGGATATGGCTAGAAAATCGGGGCAAAAGCTAGAATACGGATTTGAGCCTTTAGAAAAAGGACAGTCATTTTTCTCCTTGAAAACTACTGTACCTAGAGGATAATTAAGTGTTAAACTAAAAACGACATTTTAAAATGGAAATAATTAATTTAGAAGGAACGGAAGATACTCCAAAAATAATACTGGATAAAACCAACAAGATTTTTGAAATCTCAGGTCGGTCACTACCGGAAGATTCTGCAGAATTTTATCAGCCTGTATTGGATTGGCTGGCAGCTTATGCCAATGATCCACTGCCCGAAATGATTTTTGATTTTAAACTCGAATATTTCAATACAGCTTCATCAAAGCTTATTCTTGACGTATTGACTGCACTAGAGGAGATAGAAAATACTACGATCCATTGGTACTTCTATGAGGATGACGAAGATATGGAAGAAGCTGGAGAGGAGTTTTCAGAGCTTGTAGATGTCACATTCGAGCTAAAACCATATTAAATCCATGGATTGTTTAGATAGATTATGATATGTCTGTCCAACGGGAGAAAAAGGAACATCCCAATGACTTAGATTAAAACCTATTTGTGTGAGAGGAAAATGAAGATTGAGCAATGAGTGAAGAAATTCTAAAAGCACTTACGCAGCTTTTTGCAATCATTACCAAGCAAGATGGAGGGGTAACTGAGACAGAAAGAAATTTTGTTATCAGTATCTTCAAGGAGGACCTGGATCAGGATTCGCTTAGGGAGTATATTGCATTGTATGATGAATTTGTGGGGTACGGGAAAGAGGTAGAAGTTTCTGAAAAAAAGAAGCTGACTTCTGTAAAGGACTCTGTAAGAACACTCGCGATCTGTCGTAAAATCAATAAGACACTTACTCAGAAGCAAAAGGTTGTCGCATTGATAAAGCTCCTAGGATTGGTGAGTTCGGATCGAAATTTCACCTCTCAAAGGATGGAGATTATCAATACAGTCTCAGAAGTGTTCAATATTTCCGCAGATGAATACAAGCTCGTAGAAGGTTTTATACTGCATACCCAAGAGATATATCCTGACAAGGAGGATATATTGTATGCCTCAAACAAACTTGATAAAAAATTTGATTTTGCCAGTAAAGTAGAGATTTCAATTTCTGGTGAAATGATATTTCTACGAGTACCAAGTGTGGATATGTATTTTGTGCGTTATTTAGGATCCGAGGAAATCCTGTTGAATAGCTTTATAATCAAGCCAGAACTCACTTATCAATTTTCTCATGGCAGCACTATCAAAACGCCAATTGGCGATGCGCTTTATTACAGCGATCTCATTAGACACTTTCTCTCCGAGACGGAAACTTCTAAGCTTTCGTTTATAGCCAAAGGGTTAGAGAAAAAATTTTCCAATGGAGCAATTGGGCTTCGCAATATCAATATTTCGGAAGGTCCGGGCAAGCTTGTTGGCATTATGGGGGCAAGTGGAGCAGGAAAAACCACATTGCTAAACGTACTCGCCGGAGTTGACAAACCATCTTCTGGTAGTCTTAAGATAAATGGCCTTGATCTATTTTGTAATGTAACTGAGAAGATCAAAGGAGTCATAGGCTATATTTCTCAGGATGACTTATTGATTGAAGAACTTACCGTTTACCAAAATCTTTATTATAACGCCAAACTTTGCTTTGCAGATCTCAGTGAGGAAGAATTAGACAAGCGAGTGATGGCTACTTTGTCTAGCCTTGGATTAGATCAGCGAAAGGATCTTAGGGTTGGAGGTGCTCTTGATAAAACTATAAGTGGCGGGCAACGAAAACGTTTGAATATAGCGCTTGAACTCATTCGGGAACCAGCCGTATTGTTTGTGGATGAGCCAACGTCGGGATTGTCCTCAAGAGATTCTGAAAACGTCATCGACCTATTGAAGGAATTAACGCTCAAGGGAAAATTGATTTTTGTGGTAATTCACCAACCTTCGTCAGACATCTATAAGATGTTTGATAAAATGATGATCATGGATTTGGGAGGGTATCCTGTGTATTATGGTCCTCCAGTAGAAGCGGTTACATATTTTAAGGCATCTAGTAATCAAGTAGGAGCCGACAAAGGCCAATGTCAAACATGTGGCAATGTAAATCCTGAACAAATATTTAATATAATTGAGGCTAAGGTAGTAGATGAGTATGGGGAATTTACCAATAAGCGTAAAATAACTCCGGTACAATGGAACTCTCTGTATCACACTAATTTCAATCCGGGAAAAGTTGCTGAAATAAAGGAACTTCCACCTCAGTCGCTTAAAATACCCACGAGGATTAAGCAATCTTTGATATTCGCTAAAAGAGATTTGCTATCTAAACTGAGCAACAGGCAATACATGTTGATCAATCTGTTGGAGGCACCGTTGCTTGCATTTATTCTTGCATTTCTGATCCGTTACAAAAGCGGCCCCGATGGGCAAGGTTATGTTTTCAGATTTAATGAAAACATACCGGTTTATATCATGATGGCTATAATTGTGGCTCTGTTCATGGGGCTGACAGTTAGTGCAGAAGAAATTATCAAAGACCGGAAAATATTAAAGCGCGAGTCGTTCTTGAATTTGAGCTGGAACAGCTACTTGATGTCTAAGGTGCTCATTCTATTTGGGCTATCTGCCATTCAGACTATCATTTTTGCTGTGGTAGGTAACCTCATATTGGAAATTCATGGAATGACATTGACCTATTGGTTGGCTTTGTTTTCCATTTCATGCACTGCTAATGTCATTGGCCTGAATGTCTCATCTGCATTTAATTCCGCTGTTACAGTTTATATCTTGATCCCTTTGTTGATCATTCCACAGATGGTCCTAAGTGGATTGCTATTTAGCTTTGACAAGCTTAACGAGGTCGTGAGCACTAAAGGGCAGGTGCCAGTGGTAGCTGATTTCATGGCCTCGAGATGGGGATATGAAGCAATTGCTGTGAGCCAATTTAAGGACAATGAATTTGAATCGAAATTGTATGATTTTGAAAAGGAAGAATTTCAGGCAGATTTTATATCAACATACTGGGCAAAGGAACTGAAAAGCAGAGTGAACTATGCTATTGAAAACTATAATTCAATGGATCAAGATATACTGGATAAGGTCCAGGAAAACCTGAAGCTTGTCAAATTGGAGCTTTCAGAGCAGTCATCTTCTGATCATAATAGGTTAGAAGGAATTGATCTTGAATCTGCCTTAAATCCAGATAAATTCAATGTAGATTCCGGTCGTCTTGTTGTAATTTTTCTTGATAGTTTGTCCAAAAACCACCTAGAAAGATACAATTTGGCCGTACAAAAAAAAGAAAAACTCATTTACGGATATGAGCATACTTTTCATTATGATCTCAGCAGTATGAAAAATAAATACTACAATGAGAGCCTTGCAGACCTTGTTCGCAATCTAAATGTAAAGGATAGGGTCATAGAATTTGAAGGGAGGCTATTGCAAATTATCGATCCGGTTTTCACCGAAGTAAAAAATCCTAAAAACTTACTTGATTACCGTACGCACTTTTTTGCACCAAAAAAACACTTTTTAGGTGTTTACTTTGATACCTATTGGTTTAACATCTCGGTGATATGGATAATGACCGTTTTATTATATATCGCCTTGTATTTTGAATGGCTGAAAAAGGTCATGGGTATTTTTGAAACCATCGCAAAAAAAATAAGGAATTAGCGATTTAATTGCTGGTTTAATAATTTCTGATAAAGACATTTTAGTGTTTGATAAAAGCAATAACATGAGAAAATTTAGTTTGTTATTTTTAGTGATCGTCTTCTATGCTTGTGAATCAGGCAGAAAGTCAGATGAACAGGCTTTTTTAGACAGCCTGCAAAACCTGACGATGAACGACCCCAAGATTTCTGAAGACGTAATCGCCGATATAATGCAGCAGTTGCCTTCTCCATTAGAAATTTCGTATTTACTGAAAGATGCAGGTACGCTTTACGATTTTGATATTTTAAATAAACCTAATAATGTGTCTAACTACAATAGTAATTTTCAAAAGGCAATTAACATGGGGATTTATGGCACAGATCTCGGATATGCCAATATCTATGAAGAAAACCAAGATGCCATATCGTATCTAAATTCCATAAAGGGCTTAGCAAATGACTTGAGCATCGGTCAGTATTTTGATTTCGGAACAATTGCAAGATTGGCTACTAACAGTAAAAATTTAGATTCGCTTTTGCTAATTACTACACAAAACTTCAATGACATCAATGGCTATTTACAAGAAAACCAACGATCCAATTTGAGTGTGCTATTGTTGACTGGCGGCTGGCTTGAAGCGTTGCATATCACCTGCCAGATAGCTGAAAAGAATCCGGGAAACAAGCAGTTGATCGAAAAAATTGGCGAGCAAAAGATAACCCTCGATAATATAAAACTCATGCTTGAGTATTATACAAGTGATCCAAGTATAGCAGATTTGCACAAAAATATTCTTGGTCTCGAAAAGGCATTTGCCCAAATAGAAATAACTTATAAATATGCCGAGCCCACTATGAAAGAGGTAGATGGCTTGTTGGTAGTGACGGATAACAGTACTACTACGATCAAAATTGCCGAAGAAAATGTGCGGGAGATCAGGCAACAGGTAATCAATATCAGAAAAAAAATAATAAGCTAAAAAATATATTTTTTGTATGAGACAGGTAATTAATATTCTAAGAATATCCATTCTTGCAGTTTTGTTCTCAACAAGCTTGGCAAGCGCTCAATGTGGAGCGGATGTGAAAGCTAATGAGTGTATTTCTACGCTTCAGGATGGATTTACCTTCCTAAAAACTTTTAAAATAGATGGGCAGGAAGGCGCGAAAACGAAAGTCGAATATTCATATGTGTTTAGTAAAAACACTCAATATTTTTTAAATATTTGCAACGATGGGAATGATACGGATGGAATCATAGTAACGATGTATGATTCTAAAAGACAGATTGTATCTACCAATTTCAATAATGGTAAATTTTATTCCGGAATGATCTATCCATGCAATGCCACCGGAATCTATTACATTACCTTTACTTTTAAAGAATCGCAAAACCATTGCGGAGGAAGTGTGCTTGGGTTTAAACGATAAAAAATAATTGATTACATTTAAAAGCAGGATAAAACCTGCTTTTTTTATGAAGAAAAGTGAATTGGAAGTAGAGATAAAGGTTCCCTACTACAAGCTCGGGGAGGTTGATGTCAAAACGCGGAAAATATGGATTATTTTCCATGGATATGCACAGCTTGCTGAGGAATTTGCTCATGGATTTTCGAGGCTTTTAGAACCGGATACTTGCTTAATATTCCCACAGGGCTTATCCAAGTTTTACTTAAAAGGTGTTGAAAACAAAATTGGAGCCTCTTGGATGACTGCACACGAGCGTGAAACTGACATAGCCAATTATTTAGTTTATCTCGATCAACTTTATGTGAGGGAAATAAAGCCATATCGACCCAATATTTCCCTTAATATCCTAGGGTTCTCTCAAGGTGGTCATACAGCTAGCAGGTGGATACATCGATCTAATATCAAGTATGATAAGCTCGTTTTGTGGGGGGTAGATCTAGCCAAAGAGATTGATAAAAGTGCTATAAAAGCACGATTTTCCCATGGAATTAATCAAGTTGTTGTAGGTGATCAAGACCGATTTGTGAGTAAGGAGCAACTTAAACAAATGTCACAGCGCTATTCAGATATCGGTTTTGAATATAGGCTTTTGGCATATCAGGGTAAACATGAAATTGACCCTGAAGTCGTAAAATTACTGATTTAGTTTTTGGATCGATTTATCACGGAAACAGATGCCTGATCCGTACTAAGCACAATAGTGTCGGCAATATTGACATGTGGAGGTCTGGTAGCCACGAAAAAAATCACTTCGGCAACATCTTTGGCTGAGAGTGGTGTAAACCCCTCGTACACTTTGTCTGCTTTTTCCTCATCCCCCTTGAAACGCACTTTTGAAAATTCGGTATCCACTGCACCCGGGTTGATTTCTGATACTTTTATATTGTGTGCATGAAGGTCCAAGCGCATGCCTGTACTCAACGCATCTACGGCATATTTAGAGGCACAATACACATTTCCGTTAGCATATACTTCCTTGCCGGCCACAGAGCCAATATTAATGATCTGCCCCGATTTTCGCGTTACCATTCCCGGGATGATGGCTTTTGATACATATAGAAGGCCTTTCACATTGATGTCTATCATAGCATCCCAATCGTCCATATCTCCTTCGTGAATGGCTCCCAGACCATGGGCGTTCCCTGCATTATTAATAAGAATGTCTATATTTTTAAATTCTTCAGGCAAGGATTCTACCTGTTGAAAAACCGCCTTTTTGTCTCGGACGTCAAAAGTCAGATATTGAACATTGGCATGGGATTCGAGGTCTTTTTTTAGCTGTTGCAACCGATTTTCTCTGCGACCGCACAAGATGATCTTATATCCATTTTGTGCAAATATTTCAGCGGAAGCTCGACCTATCCCGGAAGTTGCGCCGGTGATAAACACTGTTTTTTCCATGAATTTATTAATCTGAAAATTGTATATAAAGCGTTACTACACTCATTTTAAGAGATTCGATCCCATCGCTGTATCCATACTCATCCTCTTTGAGCAGGTTGAGCAGTCCCTTGGAAAAGCGGATTTCCGGGCTGAATTTAAACAATGGATAATACATGTCGATACCAAAACCAAGTTCCATATTAACATTAAAGTCATTGGTAAGCAACCTATTGTCAGATTGTTCTTTGCGTTTTTTTCCGGAAACTTCAAGACCCGGGGCAACTCCACCAATAAAATATACCCTGAAATTTTTATGCCGTTCGGATTTATATTTAAACAAAACAGGAATTTCTACAAATGTGGCCTCGATGAGTTGTTTGTCAATCCGCCCGTCTGTATAGTTATAATCCACCGGAAATTCATAAAAAGAAACCTTTGGCAGCACGCGGATATTAAATTGATCTGCAATCCGTAAATCCGTAATAAACCCAAGAGAAAAGCCAAAGGATTTTCCCGGCATGATGGAATGCACACTATCCATTTCTTGGGATACGAACTTGTCGGAATATTTCAGTTGCAAACTGGAATTGTGGAGGCCAATGCTAAAGCCATAATGCAACTGCTTGGCATCGGAAAATGGCAGATTGTATTGAAAGGCCCCTTGCCCCATGGAGCTCAGCGGAATCAACATCAATAGCAATAAGCATTTGCTTATTTTGTTGCTGTGTAGATGGAGCAAATCCCAAATGTGAGTGGAATGCATTCTGTTTGATTAAATCCTGTATTTGTTAATATTCGTAAAAATTTTGACCCTTGAGGAAATGCTTGAACAGATTCAGGCAAGTATGTATATGCCGAATTGTCTTTTGAAACTACATTTCCGATTATTGGTAAAATAGATTTAAAATAAAAATTGTAAAGTTGTTTGAATGGGAAAGCATTTGGCTTGGAGAATTCGAGGATGACAACCTTGCCTCCTGTTTTCAACACTCTGTGCATACTCGCCAATCCATTTTCCAAGTTTTCAAAATTCCTTACTCCAAAGGCAACGATCACTGCATCAAAAGTATTGTCTGGAAATCGGAGATTCTCAGAATCGCCATTTTCCAGAGATATAATCTCAGTAAGGTCTTTTTTCTTGATTTTCTCTTTCCCCACTTCCAACATCCCATCGGAGATATCCACTCCAATGATTTTTTCCGGCCTCAACGAAATTGCCTCTATGGCAAAATCGGCGGTTCCCGTTGCCACATCCAAAATCGTCTTTGGACTAGAGGGTTTCAACAGTCTTATCGCCTTTTTTCTCCAACGAATATCGATGCCGAGGCTCAGAAGATGGTTTAACAAATCATACTTTGGGCTGATGTTGTTAAACATTTTAGCAACCTGCTCTTTCTTGCCGAGTTGTTCTTTTTTATAAGGTTTGACTTCCTTACTCATAAATAAAAATTCAAATAGATTGGTATGTGTAAATAAGGCGTAAATATACGCAACCGTATTACAATAATTTGGAATCTGGCTATTTGAAATTGACAGGATAAAGTTATTGTTTGAATCTGAGTACTTTAAATTCTACCCGTCGGTTGAGTTCCCTGCCCATGACTTCGTCGTCATTGCTAGCCATTGGGCGCTCTTCTCCATAACCCTCTACCAGGAATCTGCCATCACTTTGTCCCTTTCTGATCATGTAGTTTACAACTGATCGAGCTCTTCTTTTGGAAAGTCCAAGATTAAATTCTTTTCCACCGACGTTGTCGGTGTGTCCTGAGATTTCTATGATATATCGTGGGTTTTCCTCGATTACTTTGAGCAATTTGTCCAATTCAGGGCTAGAATTGGCTTTTAATCTTGCGGTTCCAAAATCAAAATAGATATTTCTGATTACCTGACTGTATCCTACTTGTATTTTATCGAGTAATATCTGCTTGGCAATTTTTGTGTTTTTTGTAGATATTTCAGGAATGTCAAACGAAATATTTTTATACATATATCCGGGCTTTTGAACCGTTACTTTGTATTGTGCTGCTGTTTCATTGGTGAACTCAGCCTGATAGAGTCCGCTTCCTATCCTTTGTGCCTGAACAACTTGGCCAGATTGGCCTCCTTCAATAGTTATATCTACGTCTAAAGTTTGTTTGGTAGCTTTGTCTACCGTCTTCAACACCAAAATAACTGGCATTTTTTCATTTACAGGAGGTACATTTTCAGACTCAACAGGCGGCTCTACTTTTTTGGCTTCGACCTTTTTCGGTGGGGCATCTAAATCGGCTAGTTGAATATGATAAATATCTGTAAAACCAAGGCCGTCTGCTTTTGCTGATGCATAGTATCCACGTTTTCCACCAGGAATACTCACGAAGTAGATGTCATTGTCAGGAGAGTTCATTGGGTAACCTAAATTTATAGGCTCAGACCATTCTTCTGTTTCTTCATTGTATTCCGACTTGTAGATGTCGTAACCGCCCATGCCTTTATGGCCTTTGCTCGAAAAATAGAGCGTTTTACCATCATAATCCATGAAAGGGCCATCTTCATCAAATTCGGTATTAATGACAGAGCCGATGTTTTTGGCCACGCCCCATTCGCCCTTTCTATCTTTTTTGGAATAATAAATATCAAGGTCTGTTTTATCTTCTGTGATAGGACGGTCACTAGAAAAATATAGTGTATTTCCATCAGGTGAAATAGAAACAGAGTTTTCCGAAAATGTGCTATTAATATTGTCATTCAGAGGCACTGGCTCAGACCACGAGCCATTGGGGGTTTTCTCAGATAGGAAAATATCTCCACCATTCTGGCTTTTATATAGGTACAATTCAGAACCATCTGGATTGATGGCGAGGTTTGAAGAATGGTATTTAATATTTATAGGTGGACCAATATTTTTTGCCTGTTGCCATTTGCCCTCAGAGCGAACAGAATAAAAAACGTCCTCATAAAACAGCATATCTTCAAATACATCAGCATTTGTATTGTCTTCTTGTCTTCTTGTTGTAAACGCCATAAAGGATTCATCAGCCGTAACTACAGGGGCAAAGTCATCCCATTCGGAATTGATTGTAGGCCCCAGATTTTCGATGGTATAATCTCTCGGCATGGATATATATTCCTTTCCGTTTTGACACTCGTAGATCTTTCGTTGAGTGAAGTAAAGTCTTCGCCACTCCTGCGGGTATTTTGTTGAAGTATTAGTAGATATTGGTTATAATAATCCAATGCTTGGTCAAATTCCAAGCCGTATTGATAACCCTGCCCGATCATATAAAGGATGTTAAATTTATAATTTGGATTGAGCTCTTGCACGCGCAAAAGGTACTTTGTAGCACTGGCTTTTGAGTTTGTTTCCAAATAGGTACGGCCTGCCATATAGTTGGCTTCAATGTTTTCAGGGTCCATGTTGGCAGCCTGTACATACTGTTCGTTGGCAAGTAAAATTACGCGTAGGTTGAAGTAGGCTTCATTGGCGATTTCCACTATTTGCTTTGCAGCCTCTTTATTTTCATCCTGCCCGTAAGCGTGAAAAAACAGAAATGAGCAAAAGGCCAGAATATAAAATTTACGGTTGAGCCGCATATATCGATATAATTGTAGTTTCCAAATCCAAATAACACTAAATGGCTGCGGAATTTAAAATTGATTTTCAGCAATAACAAATGGTTGTAATATTATTAGTCTATTGCTTTAATGGCCTGCACGCAAATTGTTAGTAAACAAAACTTTATACTTTTTTGGTGTTTCCTCAATCTTGTTTTATTCTAACAAGGGGTGCAATAAGCGGGTATTTTAAGATTCACCTGATACAATTTTTGTAGAGAGATTTCTACCCACTCAAAGCCAAAATGATGTAATAATTTCGCTTTTTGAATATAAAATAGGCTTAATTTGCAATTCCTGAAGGCAAGAAAGTGATTGGATTTTATGAAAATAAAAGTATCTGAATTTGTAAAAAGTAGCTCGGGCATAGAGCAATGCCCACCACCGGAGAAGGCTGAATTTGCTTTTATCGGGCGATCGAATGTTGGTAAATCTTCCTTGATCAACATGATCACAAGCCGAAAAAGCCTTGCTAAAACTTCTTCCAGGCCCGGAAAGACCCAACTTATCAATCATTTTGAGATTGATAAAAAGTGGCTTCTGGTAGATTTGCCAGGATATGGTTGGTCTAAAGTTAGTAAGCAAAAGAAAGCAGATTGGGGAATTATGATTGAGGAGTATTTGTTGAAAAGGGAAAACTTAGCTTGCCTTTTTGTACTCATAGACTCACGGCTCGCACCTCAACCAATTGATTATGAGTTTATCGCTTGGCTCGGAGAACAGGAAATACCGTTTGTGTTGGTGTTTACAAAGACAGACAAGCAGTCTAAGACAAAATTTCAGTCCATCAAAGCCAAACACGTTCGAGAAATAAAGAATAATTGGGAAGAAATGCCGATGATGTTTGAAAGCTCTTCGGTGGACCAAACCGGAAGGGAACAGATATTGAATTTTATCGGAGAGATTGTATCCGACTTCAAAATGTAAACTTTTTTATTATCGAAGTTATTTGCATTACATTTGCGCCAAAATAATTGACTCATGGAATTAAAGGACATTGCAGCCGTATCAGGCAAGCCTGGATTGTACAAAGTAGTAAATCAAACTCGAACTGGTTTGGTTTTGGAGAGTTTGGAAGGTAAAGGGAATAAGATCATAACTGGGCCCAATCACAGGGTTTCGTTGTTGCATGAGATTTCCATTTATACCACAGATTACGATAAAACTATTCCTTTGCAGGAAATATTTACAAAAATATATTCTGAATTTGGCGATGATCCCGGAGTAGATGGCAAATCTGATCCGGACGAATTAAAGGCATTTTTAGGACATATTGCCCCAGATTATGACACCGAGCGCGTATATGTTTCAGATATGAAAAAGCTTGTAAATTGGTACAATATTTTACAAAAGCTTGCTCCCGAAGTAATTGAAGCTCCCGAAGAAGCTAAAGAGACTAAGAAGTCTTCAGAGGAAGATACCAAAGAAAAATAGAACGGTATTCTTTTGATGTCTCGCTTAGGCTGCCCTACAAATTGGCTAAAAAGGGCCTGAAATCCATGAAATGAAGGCAATGTCAATCTAGCGTTTGCTACTTCAGGAGCATAAAAAGGGTTCAAAATCCATGAAGGGAGCTAAGCGAATTTACCCAACGAAAATTAGCCTTTCAATATGCCAGCCAATTATTCTTTTGAATTCCCTGAATACAATTATTGTAAAAACCCCAACTTCATTTAGAGTGATTCATGGAATTTCCCATATTTGCTTCTCATAGAAAGCTGGAAACTCGCGAATTGATAACATTATACTTCTTTCGGAACTTCATGAAAACAGAATGTGGGTCAAGAGGAATTTTAAAATTTATACTCCAAATTAATAAATGATAAATGTTTTCATTGCTGGGGCCCAAAAAGCTGGAACGACTTCAGTATTAAAATATTTGGGGAATTCCCCAAGTGCAATTATCCACCCGCAAATTGAGATGACCTATTTTTACGTAGACGAAGAATTTCAAAGGGGAGAAAGTACTTTGTCTGAAAGGTATAAATTATCTGGTGCTGATGGCAAATTGTGTATTGCCAAGCATGCTACCATGACAAGGTCAGGTAAAGCACTTAAAAGACTTAAAGAACACAACCCTGATTGCAAAATCATTTTTTGTACCAGAAATCCGGTGGAACGTGCGTTTTCGAGTTATCTTATGGAAAGAAAGGCCAAGAGTATATCAGAAACCTTTGATGAAGTAGTTGAAATTGCTATGGAAAAAGGAACGAATCATTGGTATTATAATGTAATTATCGAGTTAGGCTGCTATCAAAATCATATAAATAGAATTTTGAAATATTTTCCAGAAGATCAACTGATGGTAGTCAGGCTTGAAGATTTAGTTTCTGATTATAGTAATACAATGGGAAAAATGAATAATTGGATAGGTTTGCAGAATGTGGCACACAATCTTGACTCAAAGTCCTATAACAACAAAAATGAGGTGTCAATATCGTCTATTCAAAGAATTGGGAAAAGACTACCGAAATTAAAACGGGCATTTATTAGTATGATTGGTTATGAGCAGTCCATAGGAATTGCAAAGTTGGTGATGAAGTTTTTCTTTAAGGGGCGGGAAATAGAAGAGAAATTGGAAGACTATCCTGAAGCCAAAGAAGTGTTGGAGTTGTTTTATAAGCAAAATCCATAATTTTGCTATACGGAATTGATATGAGAGGAAACAAATTTTTTTGAAAAATGCACAAGCTGATAGTCGATGCTAATAAGAAAAGCCTTGGGCTAAACTTAAAAGAGTTGTGGCAATATCGGGATCTCTTTTATGTGTTGGCCTATCGCGATCTACGCGTGCGTTATGCCCAGACCTTTTTAGGATTACTGTGGGCAGTTTTGCAACCATTGGCGACGCTATTGATATTTACCCTTGTTTTTGGGAGGGCAGTGAAAGTGGATACAGGTAATATTCCATATCCATTATTTGCAGTTTGCGGTATGGCGGCATGGGCTTATTTTGGTTTTGTACTTAACCAATCCGGCAATTCTATCATCTCTTCTCAAGAGATGATAAAGAAAATTTACTTTCCACGTTTGGTGATTCCTCTGAGCAAAGCCATGGTTGGATTTGTGGATTTTGCCATCGCCCTGTCTTTTATCGCCGTGTTTATGTTTTACTATAGCATCACTCCAAGTGTTAACATTATTTTTCTTCCAATATTTATTATCCTGACCATAATTTCTGCCTTGGCCATTGGCATATGGATGAGTGCGCTCACCATACGCTATCGCGACTTTCAACATGTAGTGCCTTTTTTGGTGCAGTTCGGGTTGTACGCCACGCCGGTAGGATATCCTGCAGAACTTATTGTTAAGAACCTCCCGGGGTGGGCTAGCACACTTTTCTATCTAAATCCCATGGCCGGTATTGTGGAAGGTTTCCGTTGGAGTCTTTTAGGGGGCAACCCGCCAGGGCAGTTGGCCTATTATTCATTTGCTATGGTAATATTGCTGTTTATCACAGGGTTGTATTACTTCAAAAGAACAGAGCGTGTTATGGCAGATATTGTATAGGATGGCAGATATAGCAATAAAAGTAGAAGGGCTTGGTAAGGAATATATCCTGGGGCATAAAAAAAGCGGTGATCTGCGCAATGCTTTTGGCGATCGACTCAACAGGTTATTTAAAGGTAGCGATCAAAACAAAGAAAGCTTTTGGGCATTGAAAGATGTTAGTTTTGAGATAAAAAAAGGGGAAGCCGTGGGTATAATCGGCAGAAACGGAGCAGGAAAGAGCACTCTGTTGAAAATCCTTTCTAGAATTACTGAGCCTACCAAGGGGCGATTTGAGATCAATGGTCGAGTTTCTTCATTACTAGAAGTGGGTACGGGTTTTCACATGGAACTGACGGGAAGGGAGAATATTTTCCTTAACGGTACAATCCTTGGTATGAAGCGTGCAGAAATCAAGCAGAAATTCGATGAGATTGTGGAGTTTAGTGGAGTGGAGAAATTTCTGGATACGCCCGTGAAACACTATAGCTCTGGCATGAAAGTGCGTCTAGCATTTAGTGTGGCTGCCCATTTGGAACCCGAAATACTCATTGTCGATGAGGTGCTGGCTGTGGGCGACGCCGAGTTCCAAAAAAAATGCCTCGGAAAAATGGATGAAGTTAGCAAGAATGACGGCAGGACTATATTATTTGTGAGCCATAATCTAGCGGCGGTTAATCAGTTATGTAATTCAGGGATTTTATTAAGGCAAGGCAATGTTACTTGTCAAGGTGAGGCACAAAAAATTGTTCATCAATATATTAGTTATAATAAGCAGATCGAAACTGGAATGGGGCTGATCAATCTTGAATTAAGAAAAGGAAGCCTTGAGTATCAGGTTGACAGTATTGAAATTTTTAGTGAATCAATGCAATCTATTAAAATAGCAAAAACTGGGGAGCCATTGGTTTTCGAAATACTCCTGAATAAAAAGGTTGCTTCAAAAGGAGTGAGGTTAGATTTTGCTATTGACACAGAACACGATATGAGAATTGGTTGGTTTAGTTCTTCAGTAATTGACCATGAACTGAATGCAGAATTCGATAAAATTTATCTAAAAATCCCAAAATTGTGTTTGGGAGGTGGTTTATACTACTTAACTTTTTATTTCACAACCAATGGAGAATTAACGGATTTCATCCATCAAGGGTTTGCTTTTGAAGTAGAAGAAGGTGATTATTTTGGAACTGGTAAGACCATTCCAAAAAATCAGACATTTATTTATCAATCACATGAAATATTTTCCAATTGATGTCACTTAAGTTTATCATTTACAGGGTCTGTCAAAAGTTTCACTATCACTTTGCCAGTGATGAATTCAAAAAAAAGGCAGCCGAGATCAATAGTCATGAAAAAATCATTACTATAAAGAGAAATTCCTTCTTTATTAAAGATTGCCCATTAATTTTTAATAAGGTGAAGCATGAATTCATCTTGAATGGTATAAGAAAATTTTCACTGTTGCTAAGGCAGCCTGATATTTCCTTTGAAATTAGGAATGATCGCCTGATTTGCCATATCAAGGGCATAAAACTATCCGTATATACGGCGGAAGAACTATTTATAATCAATGAAATATGGGTTGATGGATGCTATAATATAAAACTAAAAACGCCAAAACCACTGATAGTAATTGACGTAGGGATGAATGTGAGTTATGCTTCTTTATTTTTTGCCTCTCAAGCAGCTGTGCATAAAGTATATTCATTTGAACCGTTCAAACCAACTTTCCGAGTTGGCCTTGTCAATATCAGTTATAACTCCAATATTTCAAGTAAAATTAAGCCACATAATTTTGGATTGTCCTCTAGGAAAATGACAATAAAAGTTGACTATTCGCCAGAACATCGAGGCCGTACTGGGATTTGGGGTACAGAATTAATTCTTGATAAAATAAAGCAGAAGAATATTGAGAAATTGACTTTGGAACCTTTTAATTCTACCATTAAGAGCATTATTGCAAAACACCTCGATTGTGAATTTATTTGGAAAATTGACTGTGAGGGTTCTGAATATGATATCTTTGAAAGAATAGATAAAAATTTATTGAAACACGTAAGGGCCATATTGATGGAATGGCACAAAAAAGGCCCAACTCTTTTGATCCAAAAGTTGGAGGAGAATGGGTTCACTACTCTTTCTTTTAATCCAACTAGCACAAAGGTAGGAATGATTTATGCATTTAGATAAGCCAATTTTATCAGTAATACTGCCTGCATATAATGCTGAGAAATACATCAAACAGGCTATTAATAGTATTTTGCAACAGACATTTACTGAGTTTGAGCTAATAATAGCGGATGATGGGTCAACTGATAAGACCAGGCAAATTATAAATTCATATACAGATTCGAGGATTATTGCAAGTCATAATGAATCTAACCAAGGGAAAGTTCAAACGGTAAATCGATTGGTGAAAATTACCAAAGGATATTATTTGACGATACATGATGCGGATGATTATTCTCACTTGGCTAGGTTTCAGAGGCAAGTTGATTATTTAAATTCACATCCAGAGTGTGTACTTCTTGGAACATCTTTTTATAATTTGGTTGGAACAAAGAGGGTCAAAAGGATAATGCCAGTAGAATATGTGACAATATTAAAAAATTTGAGAAAGAAAAGCCAGTTTCACGGCCCCACGATGATGTTCAGAAAGGAAGTTATAAGTTCGGTTGGAGGGTTATATAGATATTTTAGAAATAAAGAGGATGTGGACTTTGCCATGCGTGTAGCAGAAAAATATCCGGCCACCAATTTGACTGAACCATTATATTTTTATCGAAACATTCCCAATTCTTTATCAAAATCGGGTTACAATTATCTTAAATTTGAAGGGATGAAATTATTGGAAATCTTGGCCCAAGAGCGTGAAAGAAATGGAAAAGACTCTCTCAGTTACGGAATAGAAAATTTACAATTTCAAAAGAATTTAAAAAAATTGGGAATGCCCTATATAGATGATCCTGCACTTTTACATAGGAAGTCAGCTGCACACAATCTTTATTTTGGTTTTTACAAATCAGCTATCCGACAATCACTTCTTGCACTAAAAGTAAGACCTACTAGTTTAGTTAATATGAAGGCTTTATTTTTTTGTATTAAAACAGCAATTTGGCAAAAACGGGAAAAATGATTGAAAGTAGTGATAAGCCTATTTTTATTCTTGGTGCACATAAATCAGGCACTTCACTTTTACGATCGCTATTTGATGGGCATCCTGATTTACAAATAATTCCCATAGAATCTCATGTTTTGAGCTTACTCGACTTCAATACCGTCAATCCATTAAGGAGTCAGAAGATGCAGAGCCTAGAAAGTAAAGGTGATTATATTTCGCACCTGCATAATATACTTTTAGCATATCACCTAAGTACAGATCATCGATCTGATAATAGTAGCGTTTTCATTGATAGTCTAAATCAAATTCAAGATGAAGCGTGTAAGATAGAAATTAAAGAGGCTATCTTACACATATGGGATCTTATCCTTAACTATGTTCAAAAAGAGTCATTGTCTAATAGAAGAATTGTGGAGAAGAGTGTTGAGCATTTTGAGTATGCGGCAATTCTTAAACTTGTTTTTCCAGAATCATATTTCATCCACATTATTCGTAATCCATACGATAACCTTTTGGCACTACGCAAATTTAAATACACATCCAATTATCCAAGTTTACACGAACTTGTAAATGTAATTAGGGATTCATTTCTACATGCAGAAAACAATTTAAAAATAATCAATAATTACATTGTATTGAAATATGAGGATTTGTGTGATAATCCTGAAAAGATAATGCACGATTTATCAAGTGTACTTGGGTTGAAATATGTAGATAGTTTATTAAACCCGACAGTTAGAAACAGTCCTTGGAAGGGAAATAGTTCAAAAAATATAACCTTTAACAAAATAGAAAAACATTTTTCCGGTATTAAAGAGATCTCACCCATTGAAGCTGAATTGATAAACAGACGTTGTGAAAATTCAATGAAATTATGGGAATATGAATTGCTACATGTTGCGAAGTATTCGTATTTATTTCCGAATAAGAATGAGAAACTAAAAACTTATATTCGAAACAGGGCTGCCGCATTATTTCCCTGAATTAAATGCCTTAAGGTGTCTAATATTTTTAGAACATTATGATTATATTTCATCATATTCCAAAAACTGCAGGTTCAACATTTCATCATGTATTATCTCAACAATATCGTGAAGATGAAACCTTTACAATTAATGGGATAAAACCTAATCAGTCTTTGGCTACTTTCAGTGCTCAACCTCAAGGCTATATTGATAGTCTGGAACTAATAAAGGGCCATTTGGCGAATCACTTCATCTCAAGAATAAATAAACCGTATAAGGTTATAGCTTTTGTAAGAGAGCCGCTTGATCTCTTTCTTTCCAGTTTCTATTATATTAAGCGCGCAAAACATAATGATTCATACCATAAAGTGAAAAATATGACGCTAGCTGGGTTTATCTCTTTTAGAGAAGAGAACAACTATCATAATCCCCAAGCTAGACATTTATGTGGATATACTGATGTTAACAATAGGGGGGCACTTCTTCCAATAAATGAGAAGAGACTCCAAGATTTGTGCGAAAAGCATATTCAGAATATTGATTATTTATTTAGTGTCGAAAAGTTTAATCACGCACTTATTTATTTGCACCGTGAATTGAGATGGGAAAAGCAACCATATTATGTGGTTAAAAATAGAACTTCAGCGCGTCCAGATATATCAAGTTTAACTAACCAACAAATACAAAGAATTCTTGCACTGTCAAGAGTAGATTTATTTATAAATCAATATGTGAATGAAAGATGTTCGACACTATTCGATAGTGAAATTCAAGACCATGTTAGTCGATTTACTAAAAAAAACAAACTTTATTCTTTAGGTAAGGATACATTGACTGGTGTAACAAGGTTAAGGGAAAGGCTAATCAAAATAGTTTCCTGATTTTTAGAGTAAATGAAAATTCTACACATTACTTCTTGGTATCCTAACCCTACACATCCAAAGGAAGCACTTTGGATTAAGCGTCACATTGAGGCTTTGGATAGTCATTTAGATTATCAAGAGGTACTTCATTTACAGGTGCAACGTGGTGGGTTTAAAGTAAATACTGAAAAATTCAAAAACGGACAGCATCGTCAAATTTATATTCCAACAAAGCACTGGTTTATTTACGAATTGATTTCATCTCTCCTTTTGCTTTATTTTTTGATTAAGAAAAAGGTTAATAAAAAATTCGACATTATTAACTTTCACATTGCCTACCCCAATTTGACATATTGGCATTTTTTGAAAAAATTGGTCAGACTACCCATCGTCATTACTGAACACTGGAGTGCTTACCATTTTAATTTTAATGTTAATAAACCATTACCACGGATACAGAGGATATTTAGACAAGGTATACCTGTTATTACAGTATCGAGGGCGCTTGGCATGGATATTAAGCAATTTTCCAATGCTGAGTTCCCTAACTTCATAGTTCCAAATATTGTTGACAAAGCAATTTTTTATCCTGAGAAAAGTGGGAGGCGAGAAAAGTACTTTTTTATGGTGAGCCAATGGTCATGGCCCAAAAACCCATTTCTTGTCATGGAGGCATTTGTGAAGTTTACGGAGATTTTTTCCGAATACCATCTTATTATTGGCGGCTATGGAAAGCAATGGGATGAAATATCACAATGGGTAAAAAAACGTAATGTCAATAGTAAAATTGAACTGGTAGGTGCTTTGTCTAGCTTTGAGGTGGCACAATATATGAGGAACGCCACACTGTTTTTGCATCCATCAAACTATGAGACCTTTTCAGTAGTATGTGCAGAAGCCGTGAGTTGTGGTGTTTCGGTAATAGCTTCCAATGTAGGAGGAATATCTGAGGTGGTTAAAAATCAAGGAATCCTGATCAATGAAGAAAATATAGCTAATTGGAAAGCTGCAATGATTGAGGTTGTAACTAATAATAAAAAAAAGCACAATAAAAACGATGAATTTAATATTGATAGTGTTGGAATTGCCTATTACAAGGTCTTAAAAAAGATTTTAAATGGCACTTCAAAATAAATCAATCCTACTCATCTCCCCGGAACCGTGGTCGCACATTTTTGTGTCGAAGCACCACTATGCTACGCATTTGGCAGTTCGTGGAAATAAGGTATTTTTCCTCAATCCACCATCAAGGCAACGATTACGGATGAAACCTACAGATTACAAAAATGTATTCGAAATCAACTATGCTGGTTTTATCAAAGGCCTGCGATTCCTGCCAGGGATCATTCAGCGAAAAGTCATACTAAACAAGTTCAATAAACTCCAAGAACTTTGCAAAACAACCTTTAACATTGTTTGGTCATTCGACAATTCGGTCTTTTATGATTTTGATGCACTGCCAAAGAACGTTTTAAAAATCAGTCACATCGTTGACTTAAACCAAGATTTTGAAACTGGCAAGGCGGCCTCCACAGCAGATATTTGCTTTGGGACTACACGGTTTATCACAAACCGACTAAAAAGATATAATCCAAATACTCATTTTGTAAACCATGGGTTTAATAGGGTTTTTCAAACAGAAAACATAATGTTGGACGGACAGAATAGGTTGAAGATCGTTTATGCGGGCAATTTGGATATTGCTTATTTGGATTGGGGGATCCTTGAAAAATTAGCGGTAGATCATCCTAATGTTGACTTTATTTTTGCTGGGAAAATGGCAAAGGAAAACCATCTGTTTCAAAAGGAAAATGTTTTTTATCAGGGGCTTTTATCTTCTGGGCAACTTGCAGATTTTTATCAAAAGTCCGATATTTTGTTATTATGTTATAAAGCAGATGAATTCCATGAACAACTTGCCAACCCGCACAAAATGATGGAATATCTGGCATCAGGAAAGATGGTCGTTGCTACTAAAACAGAGGGATACCGTCAGTTGGCAGAGGATGGAGTCATTGCCATGTCGGATGAAAATCATGGATTTTTGAGGCTTTTTCAGGAGGTTTTAGACAACTTGGATCATTGGAATAGTCAATGGTTAAAGGAACGCAGAATTGCTTTTGCCAAGGAAAACACCTATGACAAGCAGATCGATAGAATTGAATATTTAATCCGCAACAATGAGTGATAAATCGCCAATGGTTTCGATCATCATGCCGGTTTACAATGGTGCCCGGTTTATCGCAGAGGCTATTGATTCGGTCTTGGCACAGCACCATACAAATTGGGAACTGATCATTGTCAATGATGGCTCTACGGATAGTTCAGAGAAGGTTATCCTCTCCTACAATGACGAAAGACTCCAATATTATAATCAGGAAAACAAGGGAGTCAGTGCTGCACGGAATGTAGGCCTCAAAGCAATGACGGGTGATTTTTTCTGTTTTTTGGATGCCGATGATCTGTTGCCAAAAAACAGTCTTGCTTCACGTTTACAAGTTTTTTATGCCGATAAACAAACTGATTTTGTAGATGGCCGAGTGGAAGTTTTTGATACCAATACTGGTAAGATTAAAAGGAAGTACATTCCTGAGTTTGAAGGAAACCCATTCGATGAATTGATATCTTTATCCGGAAAATGCTTTTTTGGAATTACATGGATGCTAAAAAATAAAGGAGGGGATTATCTATTTGATGAATCATTGACACATGGAGAAGATTTGTTGCTTTTTATAGAATATGGACAAAATGGCATTTATAAATACACGGATGATTTGATTTATAAATGTCGGACAGGGATTGATTCGGCCATGTCTGACCTTAAGAAGCTTGAAGAAGGCTATTTTACTTTGTACGATGTTTTGTCGTCGCGTCATGGAGTTTCGATGGCTTTTAAGTCAAAAATAAAGTCGATCATGTTCAAGTCCTATCTGGGCAGGTTTCAACCTTTCAATGCCATAAAAGTCCTTTTACGATGAATATTTTGTATTTGGGTTATTGGTCGGTTTTGGATGGATTGAGCGAGTCAACTATTCGTCCACATCTGGAGGTGTTGGATTCTATTTCGGAGGTTAACGAAATTATTTATTTAAGCATTGAGCGTACCGCAGATGTGGTCGTTTGTTCTTGGCCAATCGCCAAGATGGATTTTATCCCCTTTTATTCACCACCTAAATCTTTGTTTCGAGATAAACTTTTTGACTTTACACAGTTGCCTGATTTACTGGTGAGATTATGTAAGGCACGGTCAATAGACAAGATAATTTGCAGATCATCCTTAGCTGGGGCCATAGGTTATTTGGTTTGGAAAAGGGTCAAAATTCCATACTATGTAGAATCTTTTGAACCTCATGCAGATTATATGTTGGAAAGCAAGGTTTGGAAAAAATGGGATATCCGGTACAGATTGCAGAAATTTTTTGAGAAAAGACAGAAACAAACGGCTAGCGCGATCATGCCAGTTTCAAATAATTATAAAGCACATTTGATTGAAGAAGGGCAGGTGAATTGCCCGATTGAGGTTGTCGCCTGCTCAGTTGATTTAGAAAAATTTCAGTTTGACCAAAACAAAAGAAAGGAAGTAAGACAGCAACTTGAAATAACTGAATTAGCAACGGTAGGAATATATGTGGGTAAATTTGGAGGCATTTATTATGAAGAGGAGGCTTATGATTTTATTAAAAACTGCAATGACCAAATAGGGGGTTTCCATCTATTAGTATTAACTGCTGAACCAAAGGACAGAATAACAAACAGTTTGCAAGCAGCTGGTTTTCCAATAGAAAGGTGTCGGGTGGCTAAGGTTAAACACCATGAAGTAGCCTCATACCTAAGTGCGGCAGATTTTGCCTTCAATTTCCATAAAAGGACAAAGTGGTCCTTTGCCCTGTCCCCAATTAAGAACGGGGAATATTGGGCAAGCGGACTGCCCATCGTGATAGCTAATGGAATTGGTGATGATTCTGATATTATAAATAAGAGCCGGCAAGGTGGGATGGTGGTTGATTTTAAGCAAGGACTGCAAACACAAATTCTCCAAAAAGTAATAGATCAATGTGCAATGGAAAGGGCCAGGAATGAGTGTGTTGCTTTGGCAAGGCAGTATCGTGATCCTAAAATCGTAAGGGATGTGTATTTAAACCACATTGTCGGAAGTGAAAAATAGGGACGTGTCATTTCTAAATAGAGTTAAAAAGCGAATTAATCTGGAGGTTAAACTCATCCAGTTAAAGCGCAGTGCAAAGAAAAAGCGGTTTAATCCCAACGATTCTCTCCTCATATTTAGCGACCCAAGAGGTGGAAGTACTTGGTTGGCTGAGCTAATTGCTTTGATCCCTGATTCTTTTATTTATTGGGAACCTCTCAATCCTGTATATTTGA
>JAUHYU010000136.1 GCA_030426345.1 Bacteroidia bacterium | reverse complement strand
TTGGGTTTGAGAAAAGGAGATATCATACTGAAAATTGATAACGAATCTATCAACAGTAGAAGCCAGTTTGAAGAAATTCTGAGCTATCACTCTCCGGGAGATAAAATTGATGTAATGTACAAACGAAATCAAAAAATCACCCAAAAACCCATGGTGTTAACTAACAGGGAAGGCACAACAGAATTGTTAAAAAGGGAAATATATACTTCGCGCACGCTTGGAGCTGATTTAGAAAAGGTATCGAAGGTGGAGCGCAACTTATTGAATATAGAAGATGGAGTTCGCGTAATAAAGGTCAGAAGCGGACTCATCAACCAAATGGATATTGAGGAAGGATTTATCATCACACATATCAATAAAGTAGCCATCAAAGACCCGGAAACACTTACTGATATTTTGACAAAAATCAGGGGCAGGGTATATCTAGAAGGGGTCAACAAACGAGGGAGAAAAGAAATATTTCGATATTATTTCTAATACCCTTCGTGCTTTTTCAGCAATTAAAAGCATTAAAAATCCATGGAAATTCACGGCGTTTTTGGGAGGAGGCAAGAGTCTTTAGATACCTTTCATTTTGAGCTTTTTGCGTAGCTCGTCTACCGACTTTTTAAAGTTGGTATCTGTATCGATTAGATCGTTTACTGTCTGGATAGCATGGATCACCGTGCTGTGATCCCGGCCTCCAAAATGATAGCCTATTGATTTTAGTGACAAGCTGGTGTATTCTTTTGAAAAATACATTGCCATTTGGCGTGCCATCACAATCTCTTTTTTGCGGGTTTTATCTTTGAGTTGATCCACCGGAATTTTAAAAAATTCAGAAACTGTTTTTTGGATATAATCAATTCCCACCTCCGAGTCGATGTCGTGAACGATGCTTTGTAGTGTTTGCTTGGCCAGCTCTAGGTCAATTTTTTTCTTGACCAAAGATGAGTTGGCAATCAGCGAGATAATGACGCCTTCCAATTCACGTATGTTGGTGTCTACACTATAAGCCAAGTATTCGATCACATTGTCAGGAATGATAATTCCGTCTGCCTGCATTTTTCTATTGATAATTGCAATTCTGGTTTCATAATCCGGCTGTTGCAAATCTGCCGTCAACCCCCATTTAAATCTACTCACTAGTCGCTCCATCAAACCTACTAAGTCCTTAGGAGCTCGATCGCTAGTCATGATTATCTGGCTGCCTGATTGGTGCAAGTGGTTAAAGATGTGAAAGAATATTTCTTGCGTTTTTTCCTTCCCTTCAAAGAACTGTACATCATCAATGATGAGTACGTCAACTTTTAGGTAAAAACCGGAGAACTCCTGAATACAATTGTTTTTGATCGCATCAAAAAACTGGTTGGCAAATTTTTCTGAAGACACATAGTGTACTACTTTTTTGCCGGAATTATTTGCTATCTCATTTCCGATCGCTTGCACCAAATGTGTTTTGCCCAGACCAACTCCGCCGTAAAGCATCAAAGGGTTAAATGAAGTGACACCGGGGCGCTGTGCCACGGCATAACCGGCAGAACGCGCAAGCCGGTTGCAATCCCCCTCAATAAAATTCTCAAATAAATATGCAGGATTTAGCTTTACATCATAACCAAAGAGATCCATAGAGGACATACCCTTTTTCTGGCCCGGTTTTTTACCGGAATACCCAGAGGAGTTATTGGGTAAATTTATAGTATAAGGCTGATTTGTGGCATCTCCCTTGTCCATAACCACAGAATATTCCAATCGAAAATCCTTACCTAGTTGTGTGTCTATCACCGATCGCAACAAAGTCACATAATGCTCTTCAAGGTATTCATAAAAAAACTGGCTGGGCACCTGGATGGTCAAAACATTCTTTTCCAGATTGATCGGCTTAATAGGCCTAAACCAAGTCTCAAATCCCTGATCGCCTACGTTTTCTTTAATTTTAGAAAGACAATTATTCCAAGCCGTGTTGTGGTCGGTATGCATTAGCTAAAAGCCGAATTTTTTAAATGTGATAAAACAGAAAAAGGAAACAAATGTGGGTAAAAAAAAGCTAACAAAAAACAGCAAATCACACTTGACTTTTATTAAATATAAATATCTGCTTTTAATACTCTGTTTTTGCTACATATTCTTTGAAAAATATAATTTCATCCCTCGCCTGTTGAATTTTCCTTCACCTCTTTTCATCTCAAATATTGTAAAACAGTTCTGGCCAATTTCATGGAAAAGCTATCATTTCTTCGCAAAATCAAAATGGGTTTCCTTGCTCAAATAATCCTAAAAGGGAGAGCAAACCTACATAAGACTTTTTTTTGATTTTTTGCTAAACAGGATTAGCCCTCTAATATATAAATTGGCCGAATTATCAATGCAAAAAAATGCCATGAAATATTTGCCGATTTATATTGTTCTCTTCTTCCTTTTTTCTTCCGGACATACTTATGCCCAAAATTTCGACAAGTATTTAAAGAAATACGCGAAGTACTATGCAGCAGAAAAGTATGATAAGGCTTTAAAAACCAATGAAAAATTAAAAGTTAAATCTATCAAAAAGTTGGGCGAAGAAAACAAATACCTTCCTCAGGTATTTCTCAATGAAGCCGAACTGCAATTACGTGAACAAATAATCATTGGCATCGATGAATCATTGCAAAACAGTATCGAAACTTCTAAAAACATAAATGGCATTGAGAGCCCGGAGCACCTCAAAATCCTCATAAAATCCATGGAACTTTATAAAGGAATGGAGCATTGGTCTCAGGTCGGTGCTTTGGCAAATTCATTGATTTCCATGCAGAGTGTTTTGGCAGATGAGGAATTGATGGTCAAACTGGATAAGGCTCTAATAGAGGCAAATCTACATCAGGGGTTTTATCACGAATCCCTTAATATTATCTCACAAAGATTAGAGGAATTCAGATCCAAGGCGTATAACCCGCGAGGCAAGAAAGATGAGAAGGAACAGCAAATGCAAAACTATGCGATGCTGTTGAATTTTGCAGCAGAAAATTACTTGTTGATAGGTGAAATCCAAAAGGCAGATTCTGTATTGAATTCCAATATGGAATGGCTAAGTAAGAACTTAAACAACAAAGATGAGGCAAGCGTTTATCAGGAGTTGATATTTGCCCAATTATATGATGCCAGGCATCAATATAAAGAAGCCGAAAATTATTATGAAAGTGCCTACAGCCATGCTAAGAGTGGTCGGAAGAACTATGAAATATTTCCACTTAAAATCCATGAAAAGCTTATTTTAGCCTATATCCGCTACGGCAAAAGTGGACGGATAAAATCGGAATTAAGAACATATTCAAATTTGGTGTTGGAAAATTATCCCGAAGAATCATACCTGTGGCAGGTAGGCAGATACCTAGAGATGAAGGAGCTTTTAGCAGAAAGGGAAAAGTCAGAGGGCATTGAAATTTTGGCCGTAAATATGAAAGAAGATAGTATCAGTCTTCCGCAATTTCATCAGATGAAAATAGATGCCGCAGAAGTTTTATTGGACATTAAATTAAATGCAAAGGACATTAAGGATGCACGGACGCAACTGGATTATATCACCGAAGCAAGTCAATATTTATTTGGAGTAAATAGCCCTAAATCCCATCTGTCGCAACTGCAATTGGCCAAGTTCTATGTTGATAATACCAATGAAATCCCATTGGCTAAAGCTATCTATGAGCATAGCTGGGGGCAGATAGTGAGTCGGAATATCGCACGGGGCCACAAGGATTTTATTGCAATTCAGAATGATCTTGCAGATTATTACCAGACCATAGATGAGTTTGAAAAAGCTGCTGCTGCTCTTGATCTCGCAGCTGAAACTGCAAGTATTAGGTATGGTCAGTCTAGTGTCAACTACGCACTTCAAATTGATAAAATTGCTAATTTAAAAATCAACATGGGGGCCTATCAGAGTGCGGATAAATTTCTGCAACTGGCGATGAATGTATTCGATGATACCAAGATTAAAGGTGACAACGCATTGCGCTATACTGAGTCATTGGAAACTCAGGCCAGGCTTTACACTGCAAAAGGGATGTTTGACGAAGCGGAAGATAATTTTAAAAGGATTGAAAAAATTATTTCTAAGGTGGACAAATCCCTTGTTAATAAAAATGAATCAGTAGCTGATCTGGCTTTCATTAATTATCAACTGGGAAATTATACTAAAGCTGAAAAACTGGCGCAAGAGGAAATATCCCGTAGTGAGCTTTCCTATGGTCAGGAGAATAAAAATGTTATCCCGATGCTTGAACTCGTCGGGGAAATAAAATTGAAGGAGGGGGATTATGCTCAGGCCGAAACAATGGCGCGCCAAATATTAACGCTTACAGAATCCATATATGGGAAAAATTCCAGTAGGGCTATTCCCGCCACATTGCTCTTGGCCGAGATCAGCCGTTCGTTTGGGGATTTCGAAAAGGCTCAAACCTATCTCATGGATTCTAAAGGCATTTTAATACAAAAATTTGGCAAGGGGCATATCAGGCTGGCCGAGATCAATTCAAGGCTTGGCACAAATATGATGGCGCAATCCGAAGATCCGCAAAAAGTAGAAGCACTTTTTGATGAAGCTAAAAGCATGATCGTAAAACAACTCGGGGATCAAAGTCCGCTGTATGCCGAAATGCTTAAGAAGCTCGCTTATGTTAAAATCATGCAAAAGGATTATCCTAAGGCGTTTCAGTATTTGCAGGAAGCAGAAGTGATTTGGGTGGCAAAGGCCGGCAAACGCAACAACATCAATGCGGCGGAGATTTATGTGCTGCTTGGAGATGTATATTATATGCTCAAAGATTATGTACAGGCAGAATCGTATTATGTAAAATCTAAAAAGCTGTATAAAAAGTTCTTTAGCGAGCAACATCCCGAATTTGTAAAAGTGCAGGCAAAGCTAAGTCGACTCCAATTAATGACGGGAAATGACGAAGAAGCTTTGGAGTTGATCGAAGAAGTCATGGATAATTATGGCAATTATATTCAGCAGTTCTTTCCCGCACTCAGTGAACGGGAAAAGGCGAAATTTTGGAATAAGATCAGTGATGACTACGAATATTACAATACCATCATTTTGAAACAAATCGAAAGCCCGGATGATAAAAAAGTGGCAAAACTGTTTGACAATGCCTTAAATACCAAAGCGATTTTGCTCAGTAATTCCATGAAAATGAGGGCAAGTATTTTGAGTAGCGGGGATAGCGTGTTGGTCGGTAAGTATGAAAGCTGGATCAAAAGCAAAGAGTACCTTTCAGAATCGGTTTCTAAAAATGCACAGCAGCTCGGCGAGCAGCAAATTGATATTGACTCATTGACTAGTGCTATCGAACGGTTGGAGAAAGACCTGAGCTTGCAGTCCGATCTATTTTCTACTGCAACAAAAAAACTACAGATTGAATGGAAGGACATAAAATCTGCGATGCAAAAAAATGAAGTAGCTATCGAAATGTTGCGGTTTAGGTATTTTGACCAAGTATTTACAGATTCGATCGTATATGCAGCCCTAATTATTGAGAATAATAAAGGTGGCGATCGGCCAAAGGTGGTTGTTTTGCACAATGGCAACGAACTGGAGCAAAAATATTTTAAATATTATAAAAACATGATCCGCTACCGCATGAATGATGAGTATTCGTATGCCAAATTCTGGAAACCGATCGAAGATGAGATTGGAAAAAATAGAACCATATATTTTTCTCCAGACGGTGCTTATTCTCAAATGAATCTGGAGGCCATTCGTACAAATGATGATCGTTATATTCTTGACGATTCAAATATCATCTTGGTCAGTAATACCAAGGACGTGTATTTGAGGTCTGTTCAGAAGAAAAAAGAAACCTCTGAAAACAATGCATTGATATTTGGGGATCCTGAGTTTTATGTTTCCATAGATTCAAAACCAGAGTTGGGTCATAGCATCATCCAATCCTTGCCAGGTACGGAAAAAGAAGTAAAAAAGCTTTCGGAATTATTGGATGAGCATGGTTGGAAGACAAATACATATGTGCGAAGAGATGCCAAAGAAGAGGAAGTGAAGTTGATTGATAACCCAAGGGTTTTTCATATTGCCACTCATGGATTTTATACGTCGGAAAAATCAATAGGACGTAATATTGACATGGCAGAAATTGATGGGGCCGATGCGCTCAAAAATCCATTGCACCGATCAGGGCTCATGCTTGCTGGCGCAGGCAATGTGCTGTCCCAAACTAATTTTAATTATAATTTAGAAAGTGGAATTCTGACAGCGTACGAAGCCATGAATCTCAACTTGGACTATACAGACCTTGTCGTGTTGAGCGCATGCGAAACAGGGGTAGGGGATATCTCAGCGGGAGAAGGGGTTTATGGATTACAGAGGGCTTTTTTGGTTGCAGGAGCCAAGACGCTGATCATGAGTATGTTCAAAGTATCTGATGAAGCAACCAATGCACTGATGGTGACTTTCTACAACAAATGGTTGGCTACAGGTAAAATGCGTGAATCCTTTGTTGATGCCAAAAAGGAGCTTCGTAATACCTATCAAGACCCTATTTATTGGGGAGCATTCGTGATGCTTGGATTAGAATAGCCTAATATTCTCATGGATTTTAGGAGCTTTTATTGACTTTTCGATCTCTATATGGTCTCATATCGGAAGGTAAGACCTCAAAAACGGATTTCTTTCGATTTTATGGAAAACCGCGCCGTTAATTTGGGTGACCAATGAAACCAAAAGTTTCATGGTTAGGTTGTCTGTTTAATTGAAAGAGTAAGTCGAAAGGCTTGCTCTTTTTATTTCTTCGAAACAGGCTTTGGTACAACCAACGTACGCTTGGCCCATATCATCCATTTATCTGCCATTGCCTTTACTTTCTCAGGGTACTGATCTGCAAGATCCTTCGTTTCCGTTCTGTCTATTTCTAAGTCGTAAAGTGCCCAATTTTCCATGGGCAGATCATCAATCCAGAATAAATCGGGAAGCCCTTTTTGAACATTATTAACCAGCTTCCATTTGCCTTCACGGATTGCCCGCTTACCTTCATGTTCCCAATACAATATTTTTCTATCAAGCTCTTTGCCGTCAAAAACCGGTACCAGGCTTTCCCCTTCTGGTGGTCTGATGGCTTCGTGGTGTAACGAATCGGGAAATGGAGCATGCGCCACATCAAGGCATGTCGCCATAATATCGATCAAATGGCTGGGCTGTTGTCGCAATTCATTTTTCGCAGAAATTCCTTTTGGCCAATGGACAATTAGTGGAGATGATATTCCTCCTTCTTGCGACCAATGTTTAAACATACAGAAGGGAGTATTGGAGGCATTTGCCCACATGGCATCATAGCCAACATAGGTATCTGCAGGGCCGGGAACGACACCTCTTCCCTGTCGCAACGGACGCCCATCCCTCGTGACTTTGGGGACCATATTGTATTGAAGCTCCCCGGGCGCCATGGGCTGAAATGGCCAATCTGAAATGTCATTGGGCATTTTTTTGCGAAACCCAAATTCTTCAGCGCATGCCCCATTGTCTTGAAGGTAAAAGATAAGTGTGTTCTCCAATTTTCCGTTACGTTGCAAAGCCTCTTTTATCCGGCCAATGCCTTGATCCATATTATCGACCATGGCGGCATATACTTCCATACACTGCGCATGCCAGGCTTTCATGTCTGCCGCATTCCACAATCGGGTAGAGTCAAAGGATGGGGACAATGGCCATTCCTTTTTTATTAGTCCCATTTCTATCATTTTTGCATACCTTTTGTCGCGCATCTCATCCCACCCCATGTCATATTTTCCCTTGTATTTGGCAATATCTTTGGGTAAGGCATGCATTGGCCAATGCGCAGCCGTGTATGCCACATACATGAAGAGCGGACTTTCTCCCCTGTATTCATCGATATATTTAACCGCAGTATCACTAATGGCATCGGTGTAGTAAAAGTTTTCCGTTGGTGCGATTTGGGTATTTCCACTGGCTAGCGAATTTGGATCATAAAAGCTACCGGCTCCATGGATAGTGCCAAAAAACCGCTGAAACCCACGCTGCAAGGGCCAGTTGCTCTTATCCGCCAATTTTTCTTTACCATGCCCGGGGGTTAGGTGCCACTTGCCGGCCATGTAGGTTTGGTATCCTGCAGGTTGCAGCACCTCGGCAATTGTGGCTGCTTTCCTACTCAGGTTGCCGTTATATCCTTCCGGCCCGAGATCAGCCATCATGTGTCCGATCCCGGCTTGGTGCGGATAAAGCCCTGTCATCAATGACGCTCTTGTGGGGCAGCACCTTGATGTATTATAGAATTGTGTAAATCGCAACCCATTTTTGGCAAGTCCATCCAGATTGGGAGTGTTGATCTCACCACCATAGCATCCAATATCTGAATAACCCATATCGTCTGCCATGATTAGGACGATGTTCGGTCGGTCATCTTTGTCACTTGGTTCCTCTGCACAAGAAAATAGAAGCGCCGAACTTAACAGGATAACAACGTACAACAAATTGAATTTCATGGAAAATTGACGCATTTTATGAAGGTTTTAGGTGTTAGGATATCTAAAGATAAGGACAATTCTTTAAAATATATTTGGGATATAGGGAATGCGTTTCATTAGATGACGGGCAAAACCAACTCAAAATGTTTCAATAAATTCAGTTTAGATTATTTACATTTGTATATCAATACTTTTTTTACACAGAATCAGAAATTAAATAAATAAGCCATGAAAGAATTTATCACAAAGAACAGATCGCTATTGGAGGAAACGGAAGAACTTCTCAATAACCAAATAAAACTAGAGGCTGTATCTTCTGCAATCTATCTGTCCATGGCTTCGTGGTGCGAGATCAAAGGATATGAAAATTCATCTGCGTTTCTCTATGGTCATGCCGAAGAAGAAAAAATGCACATGATGAAAATATTCCGTTATGTGAATGAGGCAGGAGGACATGCCTTACAACCGGAGATCACAGGGATTCCTTCAGATTTTAAATCTCTAAGGTCTATTTTTGAAGATATTCTCGATCATGAAATAGATGTTACAAAATCAATCCACGCCCTTGTAGATCATTGCTTCTCAAATAAGGATTTCACTACTTTTAATTTCTTGCAATGGTATGTGACCGAGCAACGGGAGGAAGAAACCTTAGCACGTAGGATTCTGGAATTATTTGATATCATAGGTGAAGAAGGTCTTGGGCTTTGGACTATTGATCAGGAAATTGGCAAGTTGGGTGCTACAGGGATAACTAGTACAGTTTCACCAGATCAGGCATAAGTTAAGCTATTTCAATTAGCCAAAGAGGTTGCAGGAGCAGCCTCTTTATTGTTTAATCAAATTTTTATTGTGCCACTATCCTCATAAGCAGACCGCAAAGCCATGCGCCATAGGTGCCGATCGCATAGCCCAATACCGCCAATAAAACCCCCACAGGAGCTAAGGATGGATGAAAGGCCGCTGCCACGACAGGAGCACTCGCTGCCCCACCTATGTTAGCTTTACTGCCAACTGCCAGAAAGAAATAAGGAGCTTTGATCCATTTTGCGACGATTATCAATAGCACAACATGAATTAGCATCCAGATTCCGCCAACAACAAATAACCCGGGATTATCAAATATTTTTAGAATATCCATTTTCATTCCTATGGTTGCCACCAAAATATAAATAAATACACTGCCAACCCGTGAAGCTCCCGCTCCTTCAAGATTTCGCATCTTAGTAAATGATAGTCCAAGCCCGATGCTTGTTGCCAAAACGATAAGCCAAAAGAATTGGCTTGTGAGGCTAAACCGTTCCAAAAAGGGTGCATTTCCCATGACGTAAGGTGCGATATTGTCTGATAGCCAATGGCACAATCCTGTCGCCCCAAGACCAATTCCGAGGATCATCATCAAATCTGTAAGTGATGGGATTTTGGCAGTTTTTTGACTGAATTCGTGCATTTTCTGCTGAAGCTGAATGACCGATGAGGTATCGGCTTTGAAAAACCTATCTATTGATTTTGCCTTGCCTACACCAATCAGCAAGAAGGCCATCCATATTTCTGCGATGATCACATCTACTGTGATCATAATTGAATATAACTTGTCGGACGGATTGAATATTTCATACATCGCCGCTTGGTTAGCACCCCCTCCGATCCAGCTTCCGGCAATAGTGGCCATTCCTCTCCATACCGCATCCGGCCCTGCGCCACCAACAGTTTCGGGAGAAACCATTGAAGTGATCAAAATCGCTAATGGACCACCAACAATAACTCCAATTGTTCCAGTCAAAAACATGATGAGGGCTTTTGGTCCAAGCTTCCATACCTCTTTTAGGTCAATGCTCAGTGTGAGCAGCACCAAACTGGCCGGCAATAAATACCTGGAGGCTACAAAGTACAGCTGTGATTGTATGGGATCGACTATGCCAAAAGTCGTTAACAAAGAAGGCAAAAAATAGCACATCAAAAGCATGGGGAGTACTTTGTAAAACTTGCAGAAAGCCGCGACTCTCCCTGCCTTTTGTGCGCACCTTCAGTGGGGCAGGCACTTGTTGAAAAAGGGAAGCAAGCCAGAATTCTAGATATCGACCATCGATTTTCTCATCTCGATGG
>JAUHYU010000135.1 GCA_030426345.1 Bacteroidia bacterium | reverse complement strand
CACAGAAAACCAATGTTTTTTGATTTTGATTTATCGAATCCATAAAGAGTTTAACTCTGTATTCTTCCCTTGCCTTAATCTCAATAATTCTATTGAAATCTACTTCAGTATATGCTCGCCCCTCTTCAATTTCGCCTTCTACTTCATCATCAGGAGTAAAAACATAATCGTCAATGGTAGTGTCTATTTCTTTCACCTTAAAAGGCGTTAAAAAACCATCATTAATGCCATCTTTTAGTTTATAGCTATAGACAGGGTCGCCAAAATAATTGTAGGTGTCGGCATTTACATCCCGCTTGGGAGTGGCGGTAAGCCCTAATTGAACAGCTGGCGAGAAGTAGTCCATAATGGCACGCCAAGAACTTTCGTCATTGGCACCACCTCTGTGACATTCGTCTATGATGATAAAATCGAAAAAGTCGGGTGGATATTCACCAAAGTTAAATTGTGGGGTTTCATATTCAGCGGCGGCTTCTTCTAATTGGTTTTCATAATATTCATCAGGATTTTTGTCCTTTCGAACCTCCGTCATAAAACTCTGAAAAATGGTAAAGAAGATGCTGCCATTTTTAGGGACACCTCCTATCTTCTTAATTTCTGAAGGACGAATTCGCACCTTAATATTTTCATCTATCGAATCAAACGCATTGAAGGCATTAAAAGCCTGATCTGCCAATATATTTCTATCCGCCAAAAACAAAATCCTTGGCGCTCTGCTCGCATCCCGTCTCAAATTCCATTTGGCATGAAATAATTTCCAAGCAATCTGGAAAGCTATGGCTGTTTTTCCTGTTCCTGTGGCTAAGGTCAGCAGAATTCTGTCTTTTTTCTCCGAAATAGCTTCCAATACCTTGGCGATGGCATTTTGTTGGTAATATCTTGGTTGCCAAGTGCCACCTCTGTCTTCAAATGGAATGGCAAATAAGCGTTCTTTCCAATTGGCAATCTCAATTTTGTAATCCTCTTTAGGCGTTGGGTAGGTCATTTCCCAAAGCTCGTCTGGTGTTGGATATTTAGACACATCGCCTTCGGTACCTTCCGCTAAATCAGCACCATAAATCTGCAATCCATTGGTGCAATAGGTAAACCGAATGTTTAAACGCTCTGCATAATCTTTGGCTTGCCCTAGACCTTGGGTATAATAATTATCTCTTGGTTTAGCCTCTACAACTCCTATGCGCCTGTTTTTATAGTATAATACATAATCTGCAAACAATGGTGTTGCTCGTCTGTTTTGCCCAATCAAACGACCCGCCGTGATGGGAAACTCCAAACGCAAACGACTGCCTTCAACATTGCCCCAGCCTGCTTCGCGCAGAGCAGGTTCTATTAAATCATGTTTGGTTTGTGCTTCGTTCATTTTTTATTGTTTGAAGCTCCAGAGGAGCGATATTATTCATCCGTAAAAATATATTCAGTTTTATATTCAATATCGTAAGCTTTTAAGAAATCAACATACTCTTCTTTAAATGTTTTAATTTGATGATGTTTTTCTTGATTTTCAATATAATCTATCACATTCTTTATTCCTGATTGACTAACAGTAAAGGCTCCAAAACCTGCTTGCCATTCGAATTTTCCGTTTACAAAACGTTTTTCATTAATCCATCTGGAGGAATTTGCTTTAATATCTCTTACTAAATCAGATAAATTACAAGTTGGTTTTGTACCGATTAATAGATGAACATGATTTGGCATGCCATTGATAATCATCAATTTTTGATTGTTGTTTGTAATGATGCCTGTAATATATTTATACAACTCATCTTTCCAATTTGCTGCAATGAGGTTGCTTCTGCCTTTTACCGCAAATACGATATGAAAATAGAGCTGTGTGTATGTGTTTGCCATATTTCTAATGTATCGCTCCTCTGGAGCTTAATTTAATGTGTATCTTTTTTCTATTGATATATGGCCACGATGTGGCTTCATTGTCATATGATGTATTGTTCTATTCATATTTTTCCACGTTGCGGCATATATTGTAGGTTAAAAGAGTATTGCTCCAGCAAAGCTAATTATCATTAACCATCAATGGCCAAAATTTTAATAGCTCCTTTGGAACGGAATTATTCTTTTTCATTTTCTAAAATACCGCTCCTCTGGAGCTAAAATTCAACGTGTATCTTTTTTCTATTAATATATGGCCACGATGTGGCTTGCTTGTCATAAGATGCATTTTTCTGTTTATATTGCTTTGGGTTGTGCTTCTTTTCATTTTTTTATTGCTTAAAGCTCCAGAGGAGCTTAACATCAATAGCTATAAAGGTTATTTTTCATGAGCTCCAGAGGAGCGATATTATTCGTCTTCATATTTTTATTGCCTTGGGTTGTTTCGTTTGTTCTTCGTTCATAACGATTAATCTAATAATCTGAATTTTCTTTTTCCTTCTGGCGCCATTACACCTGAAACACAAAATACGTGACCAACAATATGTACATAACAGCTTGCACTACTCAACTCATCTTCAAATCTCTTTTTAAAAACCAAGTTGTCATAGTTTCCTTGCTTTTTGGAGTCCTTAAAGAGGGTTTCTAGCATATTCCATGTTATTCGTACAGTCTGATTTTCTCCTTTTCCAATTAGATATCCGTCATCAAGAATTGTTCTTACATCTCTAAAGTGTGAATTCGGATCAATTGATTTAGCATTTACCTTTAAAGATTCCATTATTTTTTTTCTTGCATCTTTCCAATTCATACAACAACTTCTTTTTAGGTTAACTCTTTCGTTTTTATCCATTTTGATGAATGCGCCTTTAACACCTCCATTAACTTTATCAAGGTTATTTTTTTGGAGAGCATGCATAGGATATGCACATGATCGGTGTACCCGCCAACTTTTAAAACTTGACAATCTAGCTGGTTACAGATACCGCCAAGGTAGCGGTGTAGCTCTTCTTCTACAGGTGGGTGTATGAGTGGCGCACGGTGTTTGGTGCTAAAGGTGATATGTAGATAGTTTTTTTACGAGCGACTGTCTCATGGCTAACTGTATTACGCCCTTTCAGGGCTGGGGGGTGTGGTTTTTAGCGCGAGGGGCGTTGCCGCCTCGCTCTCGGCCTTCGTCCTTTCAGGACTTGTCAATTCCCCCGCAAAGGCTTTTTGAAGTATGGATTTTTTGAGGTCTTCAAGGTTTTCCAGCTGACTGGAATAAGTCTTCTGAACTTGTTCAGTCTTAACTAATAATTGTTCAATATTGTAAACGAAACTCTTTTGTTGTTCAATATTTGGAAGATTTATATGTGCTGTTTTAATACTTCTTAGTATTATTCTCTTTATTGCTGCACCTGTCATTTTCCCAGTTATACTCTTAAACCCAAGTGGACTTTGTATATAAAATTTCAGAAAAGAAGGAATTAGTTTCTGTTTATCGGTTCTTATTAAAGCAACGCTTGATAACAAACTAAAAGGCTCGTCTAACGTATTTATAGTAATATTTCCAGTATTCGCCCCGTCTTTAGTTAACAAAACATCACCTAATTCAGGTGCGCATCTAGCGAAATTGGGATGATGAAATTCATCGTCAACATATTGAAGTTTAGAAAAGTCCATATAATTATTTCGAATGTTCTTAGATGTGACATAAGGAAATAAACCAGGTGCTTTTTCTGGGTATAGAATTTTGGGTGAATGATGTGCGCCATCCGTAATTTTGATACAAACCTCTCCCAAAGTCTTCTCCTCCCAACCTTCACCGTCTTGTCCTGAGTTTGTCGAAGGATGACTAAAAATATCATTGAGTTTAGATTGAAACAGCTCTTTGGCGTTGGCTATGTTTTTTTCTATGTTGGCTTTGGCTTGGTCTATGGCTGCAAAGGATCGGTCGAGGATGGCTACGATTTGTTTTTGTTCGGTGAGGAATTTTGGATATGAAAACACTACTTTTTTTAATGCAGCACCATTAAAATGCGGTTGCGCTGAACCAGAGGATAGATCGTTTGCTTGTTCCCAGTAGTTTGCAGATTTGGAGAAATACCAGTATAATTTATTTAAAACCTCAACTTCAAAGTTTATCTTAATAAGATATGACGCATAAATAGATGGTTCTAAATCTTCATAAATAAGAACTTTAGCAAATGTTGCCCCTGTTCTTGCCATTAATAAATCATTGTTTTTCAGTAGAAATTTTTCGGCATCTTCTGAGTATTCAACATACCTTTTTTCATCAAGAGTTAATTCGCCATTTTTATCAATATCGGTAATTCTAACGTATCTGAATGCACCATTAATATATGCTTTACCAGTGAAACCATATGTTACTGTTGCAACATCTCCCAAAGATTTTTCTTCCCAACCCTCCTTCATATCAACTCTTTAATTGATTTCAAAATAGCATTGGTTTCCGCATCTAGCTTTTCCATTTCCGCTAGAATAACTTCCGGGCTGCGCAAAGGGGCTTCTTCGGGTATGTTTGGGTTTTTAACGGATAAATCAAAAGTGCTTTCGTCTATATCTGCCGCTTTTATATTCCAAGATTTTTCGGTTTCTGGTCCTTTGCCTGTCTTGCTTACCGAGCCTGCCGCAGCAATAAACTCTTCCATATCCTTGTCGTTCAAAGGATTGGTTTTGCCCATGTTTCGTCCCGGGTCTAGCTGGTAGTACCAAATGTTTTTGGTGGGTTCTCCCTTTTGGAAAAACAAGACTACTGTTTTAACTCCTGCACCCAAAAACGTACCACCCGGCATATCGAGAATGGTATGTAGGTTAGAGCCTTCTAATAGGAGTTTGCGCAAAGCCACCGAAGCATTGTCGGTATTGCTCAACACCGTGTTTTTGATCACAATGGCTGCTCTACCTCCTGTTTTCAAACTCTTGATAAAATGCTGCATAAACAAGAAGGCCGTTTCTCCTGTCTTAATGTCAAAGTTTTGCTGCACTTCCGGTCGTTCCTTGCCGCCAAATGGTGGATTGGCCAATATCACATGGTAACGGTTTTTCTCTTGTATGTCGCGGATGTTTTCGCCTAAGGTATTGGTATGGATAATATTGGGCGCCTCAATGCCGTGAAGAATCATATTCATAATCCCAATGACATAGGCCAAGTTCTTCTTCTCTTTTCCGTAAAGGGTTTCCTCTTGTAGTGTTTTAAGATTGTCGGTTGTTTTTTCCATGCGCTCATACATGTACTCATAGGTTTCGCATAAGAAACCACAAGAACCCGCTGCGCCATCGTACACCTTTTCGCCAATTTGCGGGTCAACCACATTTATCATCGCTCGAATGAGTGGCCTGGGGGTGTAGTATTGTCCACCGTTACGCCCTGCATTTCCCATATTCTTGATCTTGCTTTCGTACAAGTGGCTCAACTCATGCTTGTCTGTAGAGGCCCGAAAAGGAAGTGCATCAGCATATTCCAAAATCTCTCGTAGGTTATAGCCACTTTGGATTTTGTTTTTCAGCTCAGAAAATATTTCTCCAATCTTGTATTCTATGGTATTGGCGCTTTCTGCTTTTTGCTTAAACTTGGCGAGGTAGGGAAATAACTGTCCGTCCACAAAGGCAACTAAATCAGTTCCGGTCATGGCTTTGTGATGGTCCAGTTCGACTTCGCTCACTGACCCTTCTTTTAGTTTTTTCGGCATGGCCCAGTTTGGCCAGCGGTATGCTTCATCTAAGATAAATTGATATTCTTCTCCTTTTAGTTCGGCCTCGTCTGCTTTGTCCTGTTCCAAGTCGTCCAAGTAGCGCAAGAACATCACCCAAGAGGTTTGTCCTATATAATCCAATTCACTATCTGCTCCAGAATCTTTGTAGAGCAGGTCGTCTATATTTTTAAATGTTTGTTCGAAACTCATGGTTTTTTCACTCTTTTTATTGCGCTGTTTGAGCTTTGGCTAAAATAGCTCTTTTATTTTTTTAGCATGGGCTTTTGTATTGGAAAAAATAACAATGGGGATATTTATGTAACTGAGGCATTCATGCGCATATTCTCTGCTTCCATTTGCGTAGTCGGGCTATATATTCTCAAAATATGTGACTTCATTCGCTTAGTTGAGCGGTTCATTCGCAGTTGTTGGTCGCCGTTTTGAAGGTTTTGTTGGGACTTATAGACGCTACCGACTATCTCTCTCCGTTTACTTACTGGGTTAATCTATCGTTTTATCTAACAAGGGCTTGAAACGCAACACTGAGGAACCCCCTATACCATTGATCTTTTCGATGCACATGTTTATTTTCTCCCTGTCTTGGGGATTTGTGATGTCACGGTCTGCTGTATTGATTAGTGCCTGCGCCTGCTGGCCCAGGGTTTCATTGGCTTCTTGGATCCTTAGCCCAAACAATACAAGATAAAACTCAAATAGCGCTACGAGGACACTTAGAGAACCTCCGGAATACTGGCGGATGGGCGTTATGTTTTCAAACAATAGTGTATCCAATGAAGGAAGTATCCTGAAAATTCTGGTATTGCCATCATCATCTGCATAATACACGTGCGCTTTTAGCGGTAATATTTCATTGAAGAGCATGGTGAGGATTCGGATGCCTGCCAAAGCCGTACCGGGGTCGTTGATGCCCGGACTCAGCGCCTTTACGGCCACCTCACTAATCTTTCTCAGCCCCATATAATACTCGTCTTCAATTTCTACATTGTTGCTCGTATAAAAAGAGTCCTTTAGGATATTTTTCATTTCCGATTCAAGCCCTTTTATGTTGGTTTTGACCAAGTTGGTCCCCTCGGCCATAAACTGTCCTGGATATACGCATATCTCGATTTGAGCAGCATGCTCTTTGAGGAATTCTGTCAGTTGCTTAATATTGATGAGTTGAAAATATCCGTTTTTCCATGAAGGGAATTCGTCTTCCCAAGACGAAAACTCATCAATTTCCTCATCTGTTTCTTCCTGCTTTTCTTTTATATCATGGATTTGCTGTATGGTCCTTTTAAAGATATTCTTTAGAATATGATCTACTTGGATAGACTGGGAAATGGAGTGGATGAAATATATAAATAGCCCTAGAGAACTGATCGCAAAGATCATTGACAATAAAATACCGACTGCGGGTAAATCTTTATCCGGCCCGAGATTTACGATGAGAATAAGGGAATAAACAATTGTACCCATATAAAAGCCAAGCACGAATTGGTGGAATTTCTGAGCTACCAACTGGGGAAGTATCCTTGGAGACAAGGAAGCAGAAGCCCGGTTGAGCACTATCATTACCATGGAAAAACTAAAGACAGTAAGAGAGAGAATCCCCCCTACAATCGTGGTGAGCACCATGCGTGCATTGTCCGCTCCATGTACCAATACGAATTTTAGGTTTTTCTCAAGCCACAGATCATCCCCGGCCCCATCTATGCTAAATATGAAAACTGCCAACAAAAAGGCCCCAAAAACCATGACAGTTGGTATGAACGCAATACTGGATATCAGCCTTTTATAAACCCTTTGCAGGTGATCTAGAACTTTGTTCATTTCTTTTTGGGTATAGGAGAAATCAGGCTGACAGGAATAGGCTGTCCTTCCTGATAAATTTTCAATTCTATAATATCTGCCGGCAGGCTGAACTTATTATTAATCAGGCTGACAACTACATTGTTCATGACCTCGGTCCTCAGAATGGCGATATCTCCGGTAAAATTAAAGGAATTGACCCAGAAAAAGATTCGGATATTTACGGTACTGGTACCAAATTCTTCAAGCAGTATAAATGGCACCAAATCACCATTGTGTTCTATTCGGCTCTCGGATTTTAGGTTTTCCATTATCACCTTTCCAGCTTCAGTAATGCTATCGCCATAATCAAGTCCTACAACAAAGTCGTACCTCAGCAAACCATCCCGTGTATAGTTGCTCAATGGGTTCTTGATCAACATGCCATTGGGTACGAATACGTCTTTGCCGTCAAATGTGCGGATATGGGTATTCCTGAAGCTCAATGCCTTTACGGTTCCTTTAATATCCTGCACCTCGATGACGTCGCCAATACTGAATGGCCTACTGAAAGCCAGAAAAAAACCTGCCAGAAAATTCTCACCAATGTCTTTGAATGCAAATCCAAGAATGATTGCCGAAACCCCTGCGCCAGCGAGCAACCCACCGGCAGCTTTGCCCAGCCCGAGCTGATTGAGAAAGATGACCAATCCGATAATCAACATGGCCAGAAAGATCAATCTTCCAAGGAAATTTACCAGCAACCGATCTTCAGTCTGTTTGATCAATCTCTTTTTTGCAAAGGAACTCAAAAACGACCCCAAGAAAATAAATACAAGTAACAGTATGATACCAATAAGAATTGCAGGTGATTTCTGGATGATAGAATCCCAAAAATCATGAAAGGAATTTATTAAGTTGTCTAGCATAAGTGCTTAATTATCACGTGATGTCTGAGTATTTTTAAGATAATTACTTGATTTAACTTAAAAATCCTAACCTATGCATGCCTGATTTCATTTACTCACATGGATAATTAGCATCAACAGGCTGACAGAAGATGAATGGCCCATCCTTGGAAACTGGTCAAAAACAACTTGCGTTTAGCTGTTTGTGCTCAATAGGCTAATAAATAAAAGAGAAATAAAATCTTCAACCAACTCAAAAAGAACTCAAAATCGCAGCATATTTTAGTCCAGCTAATTCTGGATATTTTAATGCGATTATTGATTTTTTCAAAATAATTTTGCCGAGGGAGATGAAAAGATATAATTGGAACACTATGTCATGGAAAAACCATGGCTCCATATTTCCGTTGATCATTATTTTTCTATTTGTCAGTTGCCGGGAGCAATCCATTGATGATTCCCTGAGTCCTATTGCAGAATTTGAAGAACAAGAAAGCACCCTCCTTTGCTGGGCGCCTAATCATCAGGACATTATTTTGCAATTGACCAGTGAAATAACAAAACATGATCATGTAACAATTTTTTACAATGAGCAAAACCATAAACTAGACAACATCAAATCTCTTCTCAAGGAGAAAAAGATAAGGCTCAAAAGAATCTCTTTTATTCCATTCAAACTCGAAAATGACAATATTTGGATTCGCGATTATGGGCCTATCTTCATGCAAAATGGTGATGAGAACGTAAACGTACTAACATTTGGATATCCGCACGAGGCCAATCAGGAATACAATATGTTCAACGAGCAGTATAGTGCTAAAATGCGCTTGCCATTTATTAGGAGTAAAATCTTCAGTTCAGGTGGGGGTCGGGAGATCAATGGAAGAGGAACCATCATATTAATAGAAGGATATGAAAAACAGATCAATCCGGGTTTTAGTCTCGAAGAAATAGAAAATGAATATAGGCTAAAAATGAATCAGAAAAATGTCATTTGGCTGAAGCGTGGCATACCACAAGACGATTCATTTGATAACGGACCTATTCTTGATAATATTTATGGAAATGGGGTTAATTGGCACGTGGACGAATTCTGTCGCTTCGCAGATGCCAAGACTATATTGCTGGCCAAAGCAGACCCTAAGGACTTGAAACTCGATGACTTTTACCAAGTGATCCATGAAAGGCTTGAAGAAAGCTATCATATCCTTAAGAAGTCCAAGGATCAAGACGGCGAGCCATTCGAGATCGTAAGGGTTCCATTGGCTCCTGTAATTTTTGAACAAGGGCAATTTGAAAGTGCCAATATATACTATACTCCTGTCACAAGCTATCTAAATTATGTTCTTACCAATAAATCCGTGATTATTCCATCGTATTTTAAAACAGGGGAACCTGAATTGGTTAGAAAGAAAGATGACTTGGCCAGAAAAATTTTCCAACAGGTTTTCAAAAATAGAGAGGTAGTTATGCTTGATGCCTCCGAGCTGAACTACAGCGGCGGTGGACTTCATTGCATCACTCTTTCCAAACCGAAAATCAGAAAATATAAGTATCCAAATATTTTTAAATCTAAAAGAGCTACAAAGTCATAATTGGCTTTGTAAAGGAGATTGCCAGGTACCTCATGTAGCGTCATTAAATAACATGAATCTTTGAAATGCTTGCTGGATGAGTATTTACTCCTTACTCATGGATGGAGGAGGCATTTTTACGCCCCAATTCTTATTGGGCTCAGCACCCATCGTCAACTTTAAAGTGCCTCCATGCATCCAATCGTTTCTATAAAACCATGTATTTTTCATGGGTTGATCTTTTAGCGAGGCGCTTTGTACATACACATTTTCAGGACTGTTGTTCACGGTTTCAATCACCACTTCCTTCCCATCATAATATTTTGGGTTAAGGTCGATGGTGATTTTATCAAACAAAGGACTCCCTATCTGAAAAGTCGGATTGGCAGAGGCATGACCTTGTACATCAAATATCCCCATGCTCACCATCACAAACCAAGCGCCCAACTGCCCCTGGTCTTCATCTTGACCGAAACCATAACCATGAAGCGCTGAAGTACCATAAAATTCAGCGCAAATAGCTCTTGTCCACTTTTGGGTCAACCAAGGCTTGCCGGAATAGTTAAAAAGCCATGCGTTGTGCAGGCTGGGTTGATTGCCTTGATTGTATAGTTTTTCCAATCCTGAAAAACTATCGATCTCCTCTCCCCCACCAAATTTCGTCTTTGCCGCTTCTGCAAATTGCTTTTCCAACCGCTCATTAAATAAGTCCTTGCCGACCAATTTCATCAGCCCTGCAATGTCGTGTGGCACATACCAAGTATATTGAAATCCATTGCCTTCCTGAAATCCCCGCCATGGTTGCAATGGGTTGAAGTCATCAATGAATTTGCCATTGGGAAGTTTTGGGCGGATGAACTTAGTTTCCGGATCGAAAATATTTTTATAGAAATGAGCTTGATTCATGAGCCTATCGTAATCAACCTCCTTGCCCAGATCCTTGGCAAATTGCGCTACGGCGTAAGAACTAAAGGCATATTCCAAAGTATGGGACCCGC
>JAUHYU010000134.1 GCA_030426345.1 Bacteroidia bacterium | reverse complement strand
AAAAAACTATCTAAAATCCATGGGATTTAATGTTACAACATCGTAACGCTTGACTGAACCCTACAAAAAAATAAACCAGGATATGAATAGTACTGATTAAAGCATAGAAGCAATTTCCAATTGTCTCCGGATCACTTGTTTCGCTTTTACCAGTTGGTTCTTTACGGTATTTTTGGAAATATTGAGTTGGTCGGCTATTTCTTCATAAGATTTGCCCTCATCATAATTGAGTTTGATAATTTTCTTCCTTTTTTCAGAGAGTCCTTCTACCGCTTCTTTTATTTTCTCAAAGCGCTCTTCTTTGATTTCATTATCATCATCCTGACTAACAAGAATGTTTGTCCAATAGCGCTCTCGTAGAAATTCGTTCTTCTTAACCTCTTTGAGATGGTCAAAAACACGGTTTTTTACGATGGTAAAAAGGTAGGAAGTAAAGTTTAAATCAGGATTAATTGTTGCCCGTCTATTCCATATTTTCACAAATACTTCCTGAATAATATTTTCAGACTCTTCGATATCTTTCAGTATGGAATTGCAAAAACGCAAAGCCGGAATCTGATAAAAATGATACAGCTCCTGAAAGGCTTTTTCGCTTCCGTTTTTTAGGGCTTCAAGCGAGGATTTGTCGATCTGTTTCATTTTATTTTCTGTCTAGGACTGTTGAATAAATGTTTGTCAATATCTCGTTGTCTATACGTTAACCTTCAATCACTTAAACACTACAAACTTCCCCGACCCTTCCAATCTCTGCCTTCACACGTTGCATTGTTTATGTAAATATTGGAATTATAAACTAACAATTTTTCGTATATTGCGTACTTTTAACCTCTTTTTGCGCAAACAACGTAATTATCCACTTCAAATTAGAAAGGTCTAAAATACCTTTATTTGTATAAATAAGCTATTTTTTCAAAATCCAAAAGGGATATCAAAACCATGAAGTCGTATTTAGAAGAATACTGAATGATTAGGTTGTAAGATTTTCAAGACTCCTCTTCCATTATATTTTCAAGTGCTAACATCAGTAAATATATGTGGAAAATGCAAGATCATATACTATCAATGACAGGATTGATCTCCATTCTTTGCAATCTACCTCACGATTTAGTAAAATAGCTATTCAAAATTCTCTCTATTCAAATTAATATATGCGCTGCTTTCATCTCTTTCTATCTCTGGTACTTTGCCCATTACTTTTTTACACTTGCCAGCAAAAGCCAAAGCTGGACGACGATCAATCAAACAAGCCAAATATTGTCTTAATCGTAGCTGATGACCATGGCACTGACGATTTAGGGTGCTATGGGAACCAAGCCATTCAAACTCCAAATTTAGATCAACTGGCCTCCGAAGGTGTTCGATTTACCAAAGCCTATTGCACTACTGCTTCTTGTAGTGCGAGCAGGTCGGTGATCTTGACAGGGTTGTACAACCATGCCAATGGCCAGTTTGGTCATCAACACCAATTTCACCATTTTTCAGCTTTTGACAATGTCAAAAGCCTTCCTGTGCTACTGCATGATCAAGGCTACACAACGGCCAGAATCGGCAAATATCATGTAGCTCCGGAAGAGGTTTTTCATTTTAATAAGACATTAAATGCCAATGCCCGCAATCCGGTACAGATGGCTGAGGTCAGCAAACAGTTTATCACCAACCATGGCGAGAAACCCTTTTTTCTATATTTCTGTACATCTGATCCGCACAGGGGTGGTGGCGTCGTAACCGATGATCCATATAAACCAAACCGTTTTGGAAATAAGGACGATGGCTATGGTGGCGTAGCGAGAAACCTGACTACTCCTCAGGACGTCATCGTACCTAGTTTTCTACCTGACAATGCGGCCTGTAGGGCTGAATTGTCTCAGTATTATGAATCTGTAAACCGAGTAGATCAAGGTGTAGGCACGTTGATACAACATTTAAAAGAGGCTGGGATCTATGACAATACCATTATTATATACATATCTGATAACGGCATCGCATTTCCTGGCGCCAAAACAAACTTGTACAATGCTGGAATGCGGCTGCCGTGCATCATCAGAAATCCTTTGATCACCAAGATAGCCGATACTTGCGATGCCATGGTCAATTGGGCAGACCTTGCGCCCACGATCTTAGATTTCGCAGGAATTGATAATGATGAATTGCTCTCGACCTATTTAGCTGAGGAAGATAAAGACAAAAAAACTATTGGCGGCATTCCTGTTTTCAAAAAATTTCATGGCCGGTCATTCAAGAAAGTGATGGAAGATGGAGATGTTTCCGGGTGGGATGAGACGTACGCTTCGCATACTTTTCATGAAATCACGATGTATTATCCTATGCGGGTTGCTATGGACAGAAATTATAAATTGATCTGGAATATTGCCTCTGGTCTGGAATATCCGTTCGCGTCGGATCTTTGGGCATCTGCCACTTGGCAAAGTGTCATAAACGATGAAAATTCCATAAAAATGTACGGGCCACGCACGGTAGACAGCTATCTCCACAGATCAAAGTTTGAATTGTATGATATTGAAAATGACCCGCTGGAAACACATAATTATGCAGATGACCCAAAATATGTGATGATTCTGAATACGATGAAAGCGAAGCTAAAAGACTTCCAAAAAAGCACTCAAGATCCATGGATAGTGAAGTGGGAGCATGAGTAATTGATATAGTGCTGATGGGGTGGTTTGAGTTATTTATAATAAAAAGGCTTAAAAATCCATGAAAAAACTTGTCTTGATATTTTGCCTGTTGATATGTGGCGGAAACTTTTTCGTTGCTGCCCAGAAGATCACCATTGACCGGAATAAGCCCGAGCGAAAAGAATGGTTTAGCGACATGGGTTTTGGTATATTTATCCATTGGTCTATCGACGTGCAGCTTGGTGCGATGATCAGCCACAATGTTGCCGTGGCTTCCAAAGATTATCAGGATCAGTATTTTAACGAACTGCCAAAAACCTTTAACCCTGACAGTTTCAACCCCGAACAGTGGGCAAAGCTCGCCAAACTAGCAGGAATGAAATACATGGTTTTCGCTGCAAAGCACCATAATGGATTTTGCATGTGGAACACCAGAACCACCAATTTTAACATCATGAATTCCGGCTATGGCAAGGATATTTTAAAAGAAATTATCGATGCTTTTAGAAAAGAAGGCATCGCCATTGGGTTGTATTTCTCTCCGGATGATTTTCATATCATGTACGAGCAAGGCCTTCCTCCAAGCCGCGAATCCCCGGAATCAGCCTCAACCAGAAATAGCGAATTATGGGAAATAAACAAGAAACAACTCGGCGAGCTGCTGACCAATTATGGGAAAATTGACATTTTATATATAGACGAAAAGAGTGATTGGGCCAATCCTCTCGTCGCCAACTATGCCTGGGATCTCGATCCTGACCTTGTCATTACGCGTGGTGGTATGGAAACACCAGAGCAGTATCTCCCTAAAGAACCATTGGAAAGTCCGTGGGAAGTCTCCGTTTCCATGGGTTATCACCAGCAATATGTGGGCGAAGAAAATCATAAAGATGCCGGAAAATTAATTGAAATGTTAATCGAAACCCGAGCCAAAGGGGGAAACTTGTTATTGAATATTGGACCCGATGCTCATGGCAAGATTCCCGAACAACAAGAAAACCGTCTCCGCGAAATCGGGCTTTGGCACATGGCCAATCACGAAGCAATTGAAAATATCCGTCCATGGAAAATTGCCGATGAAAATGGCGTTTGGTTTACCAAATCAAAAGATGATCGCTATATCTATGCCTTTGTCAGTGAGTATAATTGGAAATGGATGGAAGAAAAAGCATTTCTATTTCGATCGCTTTCAGGATCGTCAAAAACCAAGATTTCGATTCTAGGGCAAAATGAGCAAATGATGGAGTATCAGGTTTACCGATCTCCAAAAACGATCTTTTCAATCACAGATGATGGAATATTTGTGAATGTGATCAAAGCCCAACGTCTAAATAAAACTTGGGACAATCCATTGGTGATCCGATTTGAGAATGTAGAATACAATGAAGATGGAAGAAAAAAATGATCTAAGTTTTATGGGATTTAACAGGTAACTGTTCTAAATATTTCTGAAATTGTAAAAGCAGCAGCAGATATACTACAAAGACCGACCATGAAAGAGATTAAAACCATCCTCGAAAATCTGGAAATTGCTTCACAGCAGGGAATTAAAACAGCATTGGCCTCTGTGGTCAATGTGTACGGATCTTCTTACAGACGCACAGGCGCCCGCATGTTGATTCGGGAAGACAGGCAATGGTTTGGGTCAGTAAGTGGCGGATGTCTCGAAGGGGATGTCATCCAAAAATCCATGGAGGTAATAGCTTCCGGCAAAGCTCAGCTATTCAAATATGACACACGCCAAAATGCAAAAAACGCCTTTGGCATGGGCTATGGCTGCAATGGTATGTTAGAAATAATGATAGAGCCCATAGCCGCAAATGCTTCCGATCCTACATTTTTCATTCTGAAACAGACTGCCTCAGAACCAAATGCGCAGGGGCTTTCCACGGTGTTTTTCTCAGAAGATGATGCAGTAGCCTCGATTGGGAATCGACTACATTCCTCCCAAAAAGGCTCTATTTTCCATGAAAATTTGCATCAGTTGGTAAGTCGGGATTTGGCGACCGCCATCCAATCCAATACCTCCAAAACCAAGACCTATAAAATTGATGGCAAAAAAGTCAAAGTTTTCCACGAAGTTTTTCAGCCCAATATCAATATCCTCATCTATGGTGCGGTCTTCCATGTTGTGCCATTTCTCAGGATGAGCAATGAGTTGGGGTATAATGTGCATGTGACGGATTCTTTTGAACCGATCCAGCCGATCTGGAATTTCCCCAATGCTGAGGAGATCAAAATTTTGGAAGAAGTGGAAGTTCAAAAAATTATTGATACTACTCCCAACTTGGCGGTTGTGTTTCTCACCCACAATTTCTTTTATATCAAAGAAGAACTTCCGAAGGTACTGAAGGCTGACGCGCCATATATTGGGATATTGGGCAGTAGAAGAAAGACGCAAAAGATTTTGCGCGAGGCCGAAGTAAATGAAGTTAATTATTCGGCATCAGAACTATCCAAAATCCATTACCCGATCGGGCTGGACATCGGGGCAAATACACCGGAAGAGATCGCGCTCTCCATCATAGCTGAGATTCGTACGTTCTTTGCGAAAGGCACCGGGGAATCACTGAAAAAATTTGAAGGGGCGATTCATCGAAAGCATGAGGAGATGGTGTAAAAGCTTTGAAAATCCATGAGAAACCCTAGAAGTTACGCGATCGACAAAACCCGTTTTATTAAAACTATTCTTCAAATTCCAAAGTCATGCCATATGAGTTCTCGGCATCTACCAACACTTCAGGCGTTCCTGTCCCATTCAGGTTTCCTTTGAAAATTTTACCATGATTGTCATCGGTCCAATAGATCTCACCACTGGCATAATCCACAGCTACACCTACCACATACAGCAAACCATCATCCTCGTCGAATAGAATTTCAGGTATGCCACTACCATCCAAATTGGCCTCGACTATTTGAGTACTTCCTTCGTCTGTCCAATAAATTTTCCCCCTTGGCAAGTCAATAACAATATTGGACGGGAAGGTCATATCCGGCCATTCAGTAGGGCCATACAACACATCTGGTGCGCCACTACCATCAATATTGATTTTCTTTATATATGAGTCATCACTATAATACATATCGCCAGTTTCGAAGTTGATCTTCAATCCATAAGCATCGGACAAAACCTCATCCCCATTAAACAAGGCTGTGGGCGAACCAGTTCCATTTGCCAGGGCTTTCATGAATTGTTTACTTCCCACATTGGGCCAATAGACCATGTCTGTGTTATGGTCAAAGACAATAGAACTAGGAAAATCCACACCATCATCGAAACCATAAAGCACCTCAACACTTCCTGATGGGGTACTAGGCATTTTATAAATTTCACTTGAATAGGCACCCGTTACGTAAAGAAATCCATCATCCGACAAGGTAATCCCAACGGGAGAAGCAATGCTATCTGCATCACCATATAAAGAAACAGACGCCGAAGGGGTATTGACCAAATCCACCTTCTCTATCGTCTTAGCATAAAATTGAGTGAAATAGAGATTTTTGGCCGGAGTATATACATGATAAGATGGCCCTTCCGTCGATTTACCGTCCTGCGTGATGGAGATTTTGCCAGTGACAGCATCGGACGGGACAGCGACCACAATGGTGGTAGCATCAACGCTAACAGGTGTCGCTACGACATCGCCAAAATAAACTACTGTAGAACTGTGAAAATCACTGCCAGTTATCGTCAACGTCGAGCCTCTCATGCCATACTGTTCAGAAATACTGGTGATAACAGCTGTCGGGATTACTTCTTCCTTATCTTTGCAGCCGGCGACAAAAAGCATCACGACAAGGAATGGTATTAAAATCGAATTGGTTTTATTGGTTCTCATGGTTGTAAGATGTATTAAATAATTGGTAATGATAAGTATAATTAGCCTATTATTAAAATTGGCATTTCACAATATCCGTTTGTAACCCTCTGGCCATTAGACCAAAAACACCCTCCGTGAACACGAAATAAAAGCCTTTAATTTCCATGAAAAATATGTATATTTATTTATCCAACAAACCCTTTACAATCATGGTCTTCAAAATCCTCATGCTTTCTATTATTATGCTATTGGTTAATTTGGTGGTGTTTGCTCAAAACCAAGGTCTCCAAAAGCTCAAGAGCTTTGATGAAAATTCTTATAAAAATCGCCTTAAAAACCATGAAAAATTCATGCCTTATAACTTTCGCCAACAACCTCCTTCAAGCATAAAAATAGGAAAAAGCGCCATCAACAATCTAAAAGTGAGTGATGACGGCATGGCCCCCATGCCCAGAATGTCCATCAACAAAGACATCAAGTACTCAATGCAGATTAAAAAATTCAATCTGCAATACCCATACGCCAAACCGGAAAGACTCGAATAATTATTGGATCAAAAAGAGATAGAAGCGCACTAGGGATTTGCATCAAAAACCCATGGAAATTTGATGCTTTTGAAAAGGCTTCATTCTGAATTTAATAGAATGATTTGTTTTTTATATCTTCCTTATTGAATCACACATGTATTTAGTTTCAGCAGCTCGAGATTAATGCATGCAAAACCAATTTAATTGTAACCTAATTTAACCCAACTTAACATGAAACCATTTCTGATCAAGTACTTCTATTTAGTTGTTTTAATTCCTGTATTTATATGCTCTTGTGCAGAAGAAGGAGATGTAGGCCCGCAAGGGGCTAAAGGTGACCAAGGAACTCAGGGTGATCAAGGAGAACAAGGGGAGCAGGGCGAACCAGGCACAGCAAATGTCATTTATTCGGATTGGATAAGTTTCGATGCAGCAGATTGGACACTCCCATCTAACTTTTTCGGACAAATGCGAAGAACATATCCAATAGAAGAAGCTGCTATAACAGAAAGCATTCTTAATGCAGGAACAGTTGCTGTATATGTTAAATTCACTGGGACCGCAACTATAATTCAACCACTACCTGTCGAACAACCGATTACTCAGACTAAAAGCCAGGTGCTCAATCATAATATCCAGCTAGGTATGATTAACTTACTTTTATTTAATCAAGATGACATTTTAGACCCAGGAACAATCGGAACTGGAAATTCTTATCGATATGTAATTATACCTGGCGGGACACCGACTGGCGGTCGAGGCGGCCGAATTGCTGGTGTCGACCTATCCAATTATCAGGAGGTAAAGGTTTTTTATAATATACCTGACTAATCAGCTGATCAGCTGAGATATAAAAAGCATTCAAAATCCATGGATTTTGAATGCTTTTTTGTCTAGTCAAGGTTTGAAATTCTTAGGCCTAGATAACTACATTATAAGCCTTGCCACCAATGCTCGTGAAGCAGGTTGTCATTTGGCGAAAATCGCCGCCCAATTTGTGGGGTGATGATATTTACTTCATGGATTTTAGCGGCTTTTACAGCTCTTTCCACTGGGTCAGTCCACACATGCAATGCCAGATCGAAGGCACTCCAGTGAATCGGCATCATCACTTTGCTTTTCACATCCATACTCGCCTGGATCGTTTGCTCCGGCATCATGTGGATCGCTTCCCAACGCTCGTTGTATTGCCCGCATTCCATCATGGCAAAATCAAACGGGCCATATCTCTCCCCTATTTGTTTAAAATGAGGGCCATATCCGCTATCTCCACTAAAATAGATTCGCTCCTTTTCGCCAATGATCACCCATGAAGCCCAAAGTGTTTTATTGCGATCGCCAAGCCCACGCCCCGAAAAATGCCTGGCCGGAGTCGCTACCAATTGCAGATCGTCTAAAGTTGTACTTTCCCACCAATCAAGTTCTGTGATTTTAGAAGCATCTACCCCCCATCTTTGCAAATGCGAACCGATACCCAACGGAGTATAAAAATGGCCCACACGATCTTTCAATTTAATAATCGACGGATAGTCCAAATGGTCGTAATGGTCATGCGATAAAATGACCGCATCTACCACAGGAATGGCGTCAATGTCAATTGGGCTTTCGTAATCAAACCTTTTGGTAGTGAATGATACCGGAGAAGCGGCATTCCCCAGCATGGGATCAATCAATATCTTTTTACCATCAATCTCCAGCAGCACGGCAGAATGTCCGTACCAAGTTAGTTTTGATAGGGAATCAGCCTTTTGCGATGAATTATTTTGAAACTGAACAGGCAGTGGCTTGGTAGGTTTTCTTGTATTTCCCTTAAATGTCATGTTGTACATGACTCTCAGCATCCCTTTTGCATCCATATCCATGCTCGTCGGAATCAGGTTTTGGAATTGCTTGTCTTTATAATTTTCTGATTGCTGTATTTTTTTTAGGTAAGTTCCTTTTGGAGCTGCACCAAACTGCGGGGAAATATTCATAAATGCCATAATACCAATAGATAGGAGGATGATTAGGCTCAACAAGCCAATACCAATTCTTATTAAAATTTTTTTGATCATGATTTATCGATTCGATATGTAGCTTTTCCTTTTAATAAAGAAAAAACTCACGCCGAAATTAGATATTATAATCCAATTCCAAATACGCTTAAACCCTATTTAACTTTAGTCTGTGCTGATTCCTTCTATATCACGCTTGTCCTCTTTAAAGAATGACCGTCTCAAGCCTTACGTAAAGAAAAGTCATCTGCAAAATAAACGATGTAAGATGATGATCAGTTTCGGAAAATTTCGTATCATTGAGGTAGAAAAAAAATCAATAACTAAAATAATAATATTTGGAAGCATTCTTACCTATACACCTTAAAAGGAGGGACATTGATCCCTCTTTTTTTTGCCCTTTTTATTTTTGTTCTTTTTCCATCTTGCTGTCCGGCCATGCCTTGACAATTTGAATTTTCATTTATAAAAGCATTGAAAATCCATGGTGCAGGTGTCAATATCATACGAATAAATTGTTACCCTTGACAAAGAATAGCTATTTTAGAAGCCTGAAAAAATGCATGGTCTGCTAAAAAGGCATTTTTCCCGAACGTCAAATAAGTTATTGTGAAAATTACCCATCGCAAAAGTATATCAAACCCCTTCACGAAAATCCATGCATTAGCATTTATCATTCCGCTCGTTTTTCTGTTTTCCTGCAATACGTCTCCAACAGAAAACGATAGAAATACCATAGAAAGGCCCATAAATCCATGGGCGATAAGGTCTGTGCTGGACCTAAAGCCAAGGATGCTCACACTCGCTCTGGATACTGCTTGCTATGTGGCCTACGATCTGGAACATTGCGCTATTTTCCGGGCATGGAAAGGCGGGGTAAATTGGGATGGAACAGTTTATAATGAAGTAAAAGTCGCACAGCCTACCTCCTGGGGGAAGGACTATTTGTTCAATCAATTTCCCGAAGGATCGTGGTCCGTCGAGCACAATGGAGTAAAAGAAATCGCCTCGGTCAGGTTTTTAGGATATCGGTTCGAGCATAATCAGATTTATCTAAAATATAGACTGACAACATCTACAGACACTTTGGTAATAGAAGAACGCCCCGAATTCATTCGAGATGAAACAGGAAATCCGGGCCTAGAAAGGATGTTTCGGACAATTAACGTTTCGCCGTCGTCCGCGATATTTTTGAAAACAGCATCGGGCCAACTAAAATTGACGAGCAACGCTGAAACAATTTCCCAGATATTTTATGCAAAAATCCCTCATCAGACCCTCCCGGAAATAGTGCATGAAAATTCCGGGGATTTAGGAAAGTATTGGATCGAGCGATCAGACTGCTTCACCTGTCATAAATGGGAAGAAAAAAATGTTGGGCCCGGGTTTAAACAAATCGCAGAAAAATATGCACAAGATGAAAATGCGGAAAGCTATCTAGTTCATAAAATAAAAGAAGGCGGTGTCGGCGTCTGGGGGGAGTCGGCAATGAATCCACATCCAGATCTGGGCGAAAAGGATCTAAAATCCATGGTGCATTACATCCTCTCCCTGAGTGAAAAACCTGCCAAAAAGAAAACTTCCGCGCCTAAGAAAAAGGCAATTGCGGCTGAACCATCAAAACCAAAGCAGCCAAAAAAACCGGGATTTGGGTCACCATTGGTTGGTGTTCACCCGAGTTATGATGTGCAGACCATTCATCTCTCCGGCGATGAGTTTAAAGTAGGTGGGCTGGCCTTCTTGCCTGATGGTCGATTGGTTGTAGCCACATGGTCCCCACAGGGAGCTGTTTATGTTTTGGACGGTGTGGAAACCGGGGACAGCAGTCAGGTAAAAGTAAAATTGATAGCTCAGGGGCTATATGAACCTTTGGGGCTGGAAGTGGTCAATGGAGAGATTTTTGTAATGCAAAAGCACGAGCTGACGCAGCTGATCGACCACGATGGCGATGATGTTATTGATGAGTACAAGGCGATTTGCAATGGGTTTGGTGTCACCTCAGACTTTCACGAATTTGGCTATGGCCTTATCTTTAAGGATGATCATTTTTACGCCACGCTCGGTATGCCAATGAGATTGATGGCCAATGAAAAAATGATCATCCTTAAAGATAAGGC
>JAUHYU010000133.1 GCA_030426345.1 Bacteroidia bacterium | reverse complement strand
CACAATGGCGACCCCAAGCCATTGCCCACCAAAAATTTTACGGTAACCATTGAAAATGTGGCTATGGCCAAGATATATATTGGTTCTGGAGTATTCAATACACCGGACGGAGACACAAGCCCGGGACCTGCCACACCAGGGAAAATGTACAAGTTTATGGTCAATGCTGGACGAAGTCAACATCTTTCCTTTGCCACCATGTTGGCAGCTACCAATGATTTGTTCTTTGCCCCCGATGGCGATGGAATTGCGTTATATGAAAGTGATGGAAGTGCCGTTTCAGGCGATGTTACTGATCAGGTTTATCTTTGGGATGCCGGTACAGAAATAAACGAAGAGCCTGGAGTGGGACCAAATACGGTCGGAAAACAAGGAGGTGCCAATACTGGTCCAGATGAAAATGGTAATGTTGTGAAGATTCAGGATGCTACCAACGGGGTGATGTTTAACTATCCTGCAGTAGCAGATTTAATCAAGGTTTCTGTATCTCACATGGGAGGAACGGAATTTATGGTTTCTATAGAAGATCTTGCCACGGCTTCCTTGAGCACGAGCATGGGAGATATTGTTGCTCCACTTTCACCAGGGGTTTGGGTGGTGACCAGTGGCACAGATCCGCTGTTTACAGAAGGTATGCCTGACCGTGGAATGGGCTTGGAATCCATTGCTGAAGATGGCAATCCTTCGTTTTTAGGGACTTTTATTGCCGACAATACAGGCATTACTTTTCCTGCGTCTCCCGGTGTTTGGGCAGTTCATTCAAGAGATTCTTATCCATTGTATCAAGATGGAATGCAAGACTATGGCATGGGTTTGGAAGCCATTGCAGAAGATGGAAACCCATCGATATTGGGCAGTAATCTGAGCACATCGGATGGCGTTGTAACTGGAGCAGTATTTAACATGCCAATGGGGACTAGCACTCCGGGGCCACTTCTTCCGGGTTCAAAATACCAATTCATGTTTAGCGCTAGCCCCGGTGACAACCTTTCTTTTGTCACCATGCTAGCAGCAACAAATGACGTGTTTTTTGGGCCAGAAGATATAGGCATCGAACTTTATTATAGAAATGATCATGGTAAAATCGTTGCGATTAGTGGCGACATTACAGATCAAATATACCTTTGGGATGCAGGAACAGAGGTCAATGAGCAACCTGCGATTGGGCCTAATACGGTCACGAATCAAACCGGACCCGACACAGGAATAGATGAAAATGAACCCGTACAAATGTTGGACATGGTAAATGATGGGTTTGCTTACCCTGCCGTCGGTGAAGTGTTAAAAGTAACGATAGCTGCGAACTAGTTTATCAATGAGAATTCGATGAGTTGATTTCACATCGAATATTTATGGTTTTATTTTTAGGCAATGAAAATCCAGAATCTTTAACAGAGGTTCTGGATTTTTTTTCTAATCATCTAACATTACCAATTCCCCTTTGATCTGATTTACCCAAACTGCAATTCGGGCATCTGTTTTTTCCGGTTCGTTGTCTTCATCGATCACCAATCCAAGGAATTTTCCATTTACTACTCCTTTGGAAGCTTCAAAGGAATAGCCATCTATAGCCCATGATCCAAAAAAAACGGCTCCCGAATTGACAATGCGCTCGTAGATCATGCCAATACCATCCGCAAAGGTGTCTTGGTAGCATTCAGCATCTCCCACACCGATAAAAGCCACTCTTTTTCCATGAAAATCAATCTCATCCAGGGTGTCTATAAAGGCTTCCCAATCCTCCTGCAATTCTCCGGTATTCCATGTAGAAGTTGCGAAAATCAAGGTTTTGTATTTCGCAATGTCGTTGATTGCAGCTGTATCCACTCTGTGGAGGTTGGCATTGTCCATGGATTTTTGGACCTTTTTTACAACACTTTCCGTGTTCCCCTCCGTCGAACCGTAAAATATCCCTATTTTTTCCATGGAACAGAAGGCTTATCTCGCAAGAAGTTCCCGGGCATTTTTGAGTGCCACTTCAGATGGGTTGCCTCCACCAATCATTTTGGCGAGTTCTTCTTCTCTTTCTGACGATTCCAATTTTTTGATTCTGGAAAAAGTGCGCCCATCATTATGTTCTTTGAAAACAAAATAGTGCGCATCGCCACTCGCCGCAATTTGTGGTAAATGCGTAATCGCGATCACCTGATGACGCTGTGACATTTCCTTCATCATTGTGACAAGCTTTAGCGAAACCTCTCCCGAAATACCCGTATCTATTTCATCAAAAATAATGGTGGGAAGGGACGTTTTCCCCGCAAGGATATATTTGATGCAAAACATCAACCTGGAGAATTCTCCACCCGATGCAACGTTCTTCAGATCATTTGGTGCGACTCCGGCATTGGCGCTGAACAAAATGGTGATTTTATCCATACCGTTCTCGCTCGGAGGTTTTATTTCGTTTCGGATGTCAATAGTGGCATAAGGCATCGCCAATTCCTTAAGGAGGATTTCAAGCTCTTTTTTAAAATTATCAAAAACGGCCACTCTGGAGGAGGTAAGTGACTTGCCGGATGCTTGAAGTTCTTTTTGTAGTTGATCCAATTTTGATTTGGCGGCAGCAAGCTCTTCATCCATGTTAAGTGCTTTGTCTACTTTTTTTCGCAACTCTTCACGGATCGTGATCAGTTCACTTTCTTCACTTGTGTGATGTTTTTGCATGAGTTGAAAGATCAATCCAAGCCTCTCTTGTACCTCTTCTTGTCTGCTCGGATCAAATTCAACTTTTTGACTTTCATAATCAATCTCACTGGAAATATCTTTCAATTCATGCCAGCAACTTTCCAATCGAGATTTTAATGGTTCGAAATGTTCTCCATATTTGGAGATTTGCTCCATGTCCTTCACCACTTGCTGCAAGCTAGAGTTAATGGAAAATTCCGAGTTATCAAGTAGGTCTTGAGACGAAAATAGTTTGCTTTTGATTTCTTCTGCATGTTCAATGATGCGAAGTTCCTCTTCCAACGTTTCATGTTCACCTTCTACCAGATTAGCATTATCTAATTCTTCGAGCAAGAAATGATTGTAGTCTGATTCTTTTTTAAGTGCATCAGCCTGTAGTTTTAGGGAGTTATAGGCTGATTCTTGCTTTTTGAAATTTCCGAATATAGATGAATATTCATGGAAAATAGAGGCGTTTTGAGCATATCCATCAATGATCTTTAGTTGATACCCAACGGCTCCGAGTAGATAAGTATCTCGCTGAGAATGTACATCTACCAGGTGGTTGCCAACTGTTTTCATGACATCCAGTGTCACAGGAGTATCATTGATAAAAGCACGTGATTTCCCTGCCGCACTGATTTCTCTCCGGATGATTGTTTCGCTGAGATAATCCAGTTCCATTTGCTCAAACAATGATTCCAGGTTTAGTTTTGAAATGTCAAAAGTACCTTCTATCACGCACTTCTGACCTTCTTCAAACAAAACCTTTGTATCAGACCTATTGCCTAATAAAAGTCCCAACGCACCAAGCATGATGGATTTTCCTGCGCCCGTTTCTCCCGTGATTGTATTAAAAAAGGGAGAAGGATCCATGGAAAGTTCCTGAATCAATGCATAGTTTTTTATGAGCAGGTTTTTTATCATTGATGGATTTTCAAAGCTTTTGGTGCATAATTAGGTATAAAAGTAAAAGGAAGAATTAATTTCCAATAATGCTTTTATACTTTTCTGTGTTGCTTGGATCCAGATCAAGCAAAATGTTGTAGGCTTCTTTTTTGACCGCAGGATTTCCTTTTTCAAAAATCTTGGCCAACTCATTTTTTTTAGCATCAAAAAATGAAATCTTAAGAATACTGTTTGGAAGGTTTCTGTTGGCTTTTTGAATGTCTTTCAACACACCTAAAATAAGAGCCCTTGATTCATCAGGTTTGGTGTCAAACAAATCCATGCCAAGTCGATGATAGGTGTAAAGCCCTTTTCTGATAGGTCGCAAATCCAGATTATTGAGATTTTCGCTAAGCCAATACCTATTTCTGTTGCTCTGAAATGCTTGCCATCCACTGCGGTCTGACTGTTGGGCCAAGTTCACAATATCCAGTGCTTTTTTGAATTGATTTTCGCCTCCAAATTCCTCAAAAGTATCCTGATCCAAACCGATTATAACGTATGCATAAAAAGCCAACATGGAGGTGAGGTTAGAAGTGAAAACATTGTCTCCATAGTCCAGAGGCGTTGATTCTACATATTCAAACTGCCAGTCGCGATCTGCAAAATTGAAAATAAGAGAGGCATAGCTGGTGTTGTAGACAGGTCTGGAAGATTGAATCTGAACTGTGGCATTGTAAAAACCAACAGCAGGCATGCTTTCGATGGTGATCGCGAGGTCGCATTCTATGCGCTCTTCAGGCAGGTAGTTGTCTTGAGTCCATTTTCTGTCGTTCATAAATCGCGTAAATGCCTGCTCCATATCCCGGAACACCTGACGATCTGAAGTTTGAGCCCGTTCGTCATTGACCAAAACATTACAATTTAGTTCCTGTGCCATTGTCGGAATGGACACTAATATGATGAACAAAAGTGCGATGAAATGCCTATGCATGAATCTGATTTATAATTTCGTTTACAATATCAACGGCAACTTCTTTTTTTGATTTTAAATCATACTTTAGGATTTCTCCTTTTGAATCAATTATAGAAATCTGATTTGTGTCAAATCCAAAACCTGCGCCGGGATTTTGTAAAGAGTTTAGAACGATTAGGTCAAAATTTTTCTTTCGCAATTTTTCCTTTGCATTAACCAATTCATTCTCTGTTTCCAGGGCAAAACCGACCACAAACTGATTTTTCTTTTTTTTCTTTCCCAAAGAAACAGCGATATCCACTGTTTTGGTCAATTCCAAATCCATGGAATTTCCATGCTTTTTGATCTTTTCTTTAGCTTGTTTTGCTGGTTTATAATCTGCAACCGCCGCAGCTAAAACAGTTATATCTGCATCTGCAAAAGCTTTTTTGCTTTCTGAATACATCTCATCCGCACTATTCACCCGCTTTAGAATAATATTAGGATGCTTTATGTCAAGATGAGTAGGGCCCGAGACAAGGGTGACCGTGGTACCGCGCATGGCCAGTTCTTCTGCGATAGCATAGCCCATCTTTCCACTGGAGTGGTTGCCAATAAACCGTACTGGATCCATGGCCTCATAGGTGGGTCCTGCTGTGACGAGTGCCTGTTTTCCTTGAAGGGTAAGATTCCATTGAAAAAAATGCTCGATTATTTCCGTGATTTGTTCTGGTTCGGCCATTCTTCCTTCGCCGATCAGGCCACTTGCCAATTCCCCATGTGTGGCATCGATGATGGTATTGCCATATTGTTTCAATGTAGCAATATTGTCTCTCGTGGATTGGTGATGATACATGTCCAAATCCATGGCCGGGGCTACAAATACAGGACATCGGGCTGAGAGGTACACTGCAGCTAATAAATCCTCACAAATTCCATGGGCAAATTTGGCAATGCTGTTGGCCGTGGCCGGGGCAACTACATACAAATCAGCCCAGAGTCCCAATTCAACATGGCTTGTCCATGCCCCGGTTTCGTCGTCAAATAGGGCTTGATGAACTGGGTTTTTAGAGAGTGTGGCAAGGGTAAGTGGACGAATAAAGTCCGTGGCAGCAGGTGTCATGATCACTTTGACATTGGCACCTGCCGTGATTAAGGATCGAACGAGTATTGCGGATTTATAAGCTGTAATACTTCCTGTAACTCCGACTAAAATGTTTTTTCCGCGGAGCATCATTATTCTTAAAAAATTTGTCGAGGGCCGTCTTCTTCTGGATACCTATAGCTCAATTCTCCGTTTAGGAATTCCTCTAGTGAAATGATGGTGGATTTTGGCATTCTTTCGTAAAACCTAGATATTTCTATTTGCTCCCTGTTTTCGAATATTTCCTCCAAATTGTCGACAGTTGTCGCAAATTCAGCCAGTTTAGAGCTCAATTCCTCTTTTACCTGAGCAGAAATTTGACGTGCCCTTTTGGAAACAATCGTCACCGACTCGTATAAATTTTTGGTATCCTTTGCAAGGACGTTTAAATCTCTAGTAATAATTGATGGATCTGCAGCCATATTTTTATTTTATAATGTGTCTTCTGTTAATTTTTCTATCTGATTGATACTATTGGAATAATAGTTCTGGATATCCTTCATGTATTTGCTTTCAGGATAGTTGTCTATAAATTCCTCGTAGTGTTCTATACAATCGTAATACCTCTCTTTTTGTTTTGAAGGGATACTTTCCTTAGCAAATTTGTAGGATGCTTGCACTAGCAGGTATGATGCATCTTCCGCCAATTCAGAGTCTGGAAAGTCTTTGCTAAAATTTTCCAATGTAATAAGGGATGAATTTAATTCGCCTAGTGTAAAATATAATTTGGCATTTTCGAATGCTTTTTTCTCAAGTTTTAATCGCAGTTCAGCCTGAATATTTGTGGCCTCTTCCCGATATTCACTGCTGGGATATCGGTTCAAAAACATCTGGATAGCCCCTATGGCTTCAGTTGTGCTAGATTGTTCAAGATTATAGATCGGAGATTGTTTGTACAAGGAATATCCATACATATAGTATGCTTCTTCCGCATAATCGCTTCGGTTGTACGTGTCAAAGAAATTTTTGAAATAATGTGACGCCAGCAAATATTGTTTTTGGTAATAATGTGCATAGGCATAGTAATACTGTATCAACTCGGCCTCCGCACTTCCTCGGATATATGGCATTATCTGATCAAAGAGAATTACTGCCCTGTAATAATCTTTTTGTTCATAATATTTCAGTGAAGCGTCATATTTCAACTTCCAATCATCGCTTTTTTGGATTTTTCGGAATTCACCGCATCCAGTGTAAAGCACTAAGAGTGAAATAATTAAGAAATATATGGATACATTTTTAATCATGAGGGTGCAAATATAACCGTGTAACGGATAATAAACAATTTTATTTGAGGGTAGAAGTAAGCAGTCTACGTGCTCGTGGATAATACGATGTTAGTTCTGAAGCCTCTTATTTGGAGTCGAGTTGGGCTTGTTTTTCATTTTTTCTTGCAATGCATTTTTTAGTAGCTCCTCTTCTTTAGCCATTTCGGGGGTTGTTGGTTCTTTTACGATTTTAATGGTCTCTTGATCTTTTGGTGGCAAGAGCAGCTGATTTTTAGTTGGTCGCTCTTCAATTCTCCAATCAAATCCATCCAATTTTTTTTGGTCCTCCTTCAATTCATGAGGAGGGATTATTTTTCCGGTTGGTTTACTACTGCCAAAAAAATGAATATTGTCAACCTGGTTGTTGGCAAACAGGATTTTCATATAAGAGCATACAATGCGGTTCATGCCCATGATCGCTTTGGTATTCTCCTCATCGGAAATAAAGTAAATGCTTTCGCCATTTCCAATTACATCTACGTTGTCGATACTTTTTTCTACAAAATGCGCGACCATATTTCTGCCCTTTATCTGGTTGAAATTCATGGTAGAATCTTGCGAAATGATGAATGAATTAGCAGAAGTATTTAGTTGGTCGATGGTTCCATTTTTTACATATATATCAATGGTATCGGCGGTAATTTGACTACCATCATTCCACAAAATAGGATCTTCGTAAAAGGTGATGGAAGAATCGGACAAGAAATAGGCCAACGAATCTGAAGTGCCTTGCAGGTCGGTTTTATAAATTTTCACATTTTTGTATGCCAGTAGACGTTTGTTTACTTCGAGGCTATCATTGATTGAAACGAGCGTATCAGCTCTCAAATAAAGGGTGTCATCGCTCAATGGCTTTTTTAACAAAGGATCGCCAAAAACTTTAGCAATTCCTTTGTCTTGCCAAAAATGGGCTTGGTCGCCAATGATGACTATCTCGTCTTCCTTTGACAATACGTACACATTCCCCTTTGCGGTGTAAGATCCGAGTTGGCTGTTGAAGAATAATTCATCGCCTTTTAGGAAATATTTTTCTGTATCCACTTCACCGATCAAAAATGCAGAGGTGTTTTTTTGTGTGTCAAACTCACTACCCCGCTCAGCTATCAGCACTTTGCCATCGTTGGTGGTGATTTTTGATTCACCTTTGATTTTAGCTCTTTTGGTGATGAGATTATAAATCAGATCGTTGGATTCCAGCACATAATCAGGTGTGGTCATTTTTACCGAGTCGTTGAAGATCATCATTTTACCTTCGGTATCGTAATTTCCATGGATGCTTTCCAAAATATTGATGCCGTCAATAATCTTTCCCCCTTTAAAAGACGTCGCTGATTTATTGGTCAGGTCGTAATCCAGGTTGTCTGTGTAAAGCTGTATAGAATAATCGACATATACCACATTGCCGCGCAGCTCAGCGACTTTCCCATTTCCGTTATAATATAATTTATTGGAAGTGATGGTGACGGAGTCTTCCATGTCTTCGATCCTCACGTGCCCGAAGGCTTCCATGCTGTTTTTTTTGTCGTAGGCCAGTGCAGAGTCACAATAAATAATGGTTGTCTTTTGTGTAAACTTTACGTCACCGATGAGCTTTTTGAAGTTCACTCCGTCTTTTCTACCGCCTTCCAGAGTTTTTGCTACATATTCCAGTTTGTCTGGAGTTTGCGCAAAGGTATGCACCACAGACAAGCTGTAAAGAAATAAAAAAACAAGTGTTACCTTTATCGTGCGCATTCGAAATGATGATTTCCGTTGCAAATCTAACTAAAATTGCATTTTTGAAATTATGCTTGACCAACTATTGAACTTTATTTCAAAACAAAAATTGCTTTCGCCGGGACAAAAGGTGTTGTTGGCGGTTAGCGGCGGAATAGACTCCATGGTTTTAGTGCATCTTTTTCATGATGCAAATGTTGATTTTGCCATAGCTCATTGCAACTTTCAATTGAGGGGAAAAGATTCGGATGGCGATCAACAATTGGTAGAGACCTCTGCGGAAAAACATAAAGTGCTGTGTTTTATCAAAGCATTTGAGACAGAAAAACATGCCAAAAAGCATGGAATTTCCATACAAATGGCCGCGAGAAATTTGCGAAGGGAGTGGTTTGCAGAAGTCATGGAAAAAGAAGGCTTTTCTGTTATCGCCACCGCTCACCATATAAATGATGGCCTAGAGACCGTGCTTTTTAACCTTGCCAAAGGGACTGGAATTGCTGGGCTTAGAGGGATTTTGCCAAAAAAGGAAAATTATATTCGCCCGCTGATGTTTGCGTCCAGAGATCAAATTCATGAATATGCCAAAGCCCATGACATCAAATGGAGGGAAGACAAATCAAATAGCTCAACAAAGTATCATCGCAACAGGATTAGGCACAAGGTAGTGCCGGAGTTAAGGCACGTTAATCCGAACCTGGAACAAACTCTGGTGCAGTCTTTGGAAAAGATTCGTGCAGTGGAGAGGATCTATAAAAGGGCAATAAACCATGAAAAATCCATGCTTTTGGAGCTGACCATGACAGGGTTTCAGATTGACATCGAAAAGCTAAAAGCAGTAGCTGATCATAAAATCATCTTGTTTGAAATACTGGAGGAATATGGATTTAATTATAGTCAGATCACAGATCTTGCAGCAGCGATCGATGGCCAGCCGGGGAAATCTTTTTATTCTCCCACACACGATTTGGTTATAGACAGGACTAAGTTGATTGTGATGGAAAAAGCATCTGAAAAGCCTCTAAAATCCATGGTAGAAGAACAGACTCCTGACTTGGTTGTTGGGAAAACCCAATTGATATTTGAGCAAGTTGTGAAGGAGGAAGTGAAATTTACGGATGACCGGAACGTAGCTTTCATGGATTTTGACAGGCTTTCGTTCCCGTTGTGTATCCGCACCTGGCAGCCGGGTGATAGGTTTCAGCCGCTGGGGATGCAACACAAAAAAAAGCTAAGTGATTTTATGATTGATGAGAAAATTCCACTAAACTTGAAAAAACAGGTGTTGGTGCTTTTGTCTGGCAAGGATGTGGTTTGGGTTGTCGGTCACAGAATCGATGATCGATACAAAATAACCGAGCACACTAAAAACATCTTCAAGATTTCTAACATTAATATTGATGATAAACCCATTTAAAAAATCATATACATCAAAAGAACTGAACACGTTTCGGTTTCTTTCTAAGATCAAGCTTTTTGAGCGCCTAAATTATAAGGAGATGTCTTACTTTTTACCGTATTTATATCTCCGTGAGTACAAAATGGACGAAGTTGTTTTTTTTAGAAATGACCCGGGTAACGCGCTCTATTTGGTGAAAAGTGGCAAAGTTTCTATCAATATTGACATTGATGATGGTTTTGAATTGCTCAGTATCGTGAAGTCCGGAGAGGCCTTTGGTGAGAATGCTTTACTGGAAGAGTCGAACAGGCTTTATACAGCCATTGTGCATTCGGAAAGGGTAGAATTGTATGTGTTACCAAAGGTGAACATCAATGAGATTTTTGAGGGGCATGCGGGTATCAAAACCAAAATGCAGGAATCGCTCACGGAGATTTACAACAGTTTGATGGTTAATCTTTTTAAAGGATATAAATCTTCAATGGGCTTGTTTAATCTGAGCCAGGTTTATGTGCGATAGATAAGGGGTAATATTTTCATAATTTGTCAGGTATTCGAGCTAAGTTCTTTCCTTTATCTTCCTTATTTGATACCTTGCGGGCACATTTTTTAAACTAATTTTTCCACGATTAAAATTTATAATTATGAAAATAACAGTTGTAGGAGCGGGAAACGTAGGAGCTACTTGTGCGGATGTTTTAGCATACAGAGAAGTTGCCAATGAAGTAGTGATTGTTGATATCAAGGAAGGCCTTGCGGAAGGAAAAGCCTTAGACATTTGGCAAAAATCTCCGATAAATTTGTATGACACCAGAACAGTAGGTGCCACTAACGATTATTCTAAAACTGCCGGATCAGAAGTGGTTATTATCACATCGGGGCTACCAAGAAAGCCTGGCATGACTAGGGACGATTTGATCGAAACCAATGCAGGTATTGTGAAAATGGTAACTGAAAACGTAATCAAGCATTCTCCTGAGGCTATCATCATCATCGTTTCCAACCCACTGGATGTGATGACCTACCAAGCTCATCTGGTATCGAAAGCACCAAGAACCCGGGTCATGGGAATGGCTGGTATTTTGGATACGGCACGATATCGTGCATTTTTGGCCGAGGCATTGAATGTTTCTCCAAAGGATATTCAAGCCGTGCTTATGGGTGGTCATGGAGATACGATGGTTCCCCTGCCACGATATACCACAGTAGGCGGAATTCCTGTTACCGAGTTGATCGACAAGGATGCTTTGGATGCAATTGTA